>JABLXD010000021.1 GCA_013178285.1 Methanofastidiosum sp. | reverse complement strand
GAAAGAAGCGTCGATGATGCCTGGATCGCCTATATCATAATAAGTTGATTCGCCTTCTTTTTTGTAAGGATGCCTTACTAATGTAGCCTTCCTTCTAACTTGCTCATCCTTTTCTAGCTTAACTATCAATTTTGACCAGTATTTCAAAACGTCCCCGCCGATGGGGATCTTCTCTTTTCCCCCGGTAACGTCATCATAGACTTGATTTGTGATTACAAGAGGTATATTGAAATCCCTAGCAATTCTAGATAGAATCAAAAGGTCGTTTCCAAGTTGTCGTGCTAGTTCAGTTCTTTTTTTGTGATCATACCCCTCAAGACGATATAAGGACACTAAGGAATCAACGCAAACAAACCCAATCCTTGTGCTCATTATTTTTTCAAGTTTTATCAAAGCCTGCTCTTGACTAGCAAAATCCCTTGGTTGGAAGACTATTATGTCTTCAAGATTTTTGACCCCCATTAGGGAAAGTCTTTTTGGGGAAAATCCGCCCTCTGTATCTATAAATACGGATTTCTTGCCCTTAAGAAGAGAATATTTACAGCACATTAAACAGAAGGTAGTTTTACCTGTTGCATGCTCTCCATAAACCTGTGTTATGATCCCTTCTGGAACGCCGTCTATTAATTGATCTAAAGGATTTCCTCCAAATTTTATTGTAATCACCCTGTTAATGGTACCATCTAAACTTGGTATATTTATAAAGTATATTCTAGAGGGGCTGACAAAAATATTCTCAATGAACATAGAAAATCTTTTATAGGGATAGTCTAGTTTTGATTTAAGGGCCCATGGTCTAGTTGGTCATGACGTCGCCTCGACACGGCGGAGGTCCTGAGTTCGAATCTCAGTGGGCCCACCATCTCTTTTAATGTGAATATATGAAAGATTCAAATTCTTATAACAAAGAAATAATAGAAGATGTTTTAGAGATATATTCCTCTATTAAAAATGGGATAGAAGATCGTCTGAAAGAGTTTTCTGAAGTATGGGAAAACGAAACTGAGGAAAATCTATTTTCTGAACTTGCTTTTTGTCTTTTGACTCCACAGTCAAAAGCTAAGATGTGCTGGGAGTCTATCTGTACACTTAAGGCGAAAAATGCTTTGATTTACGGAAGTGAAGAAGAAGTTCTAGATTGCCTTTACGGTGTCAGATTCAAGTACAAGAAAGCAAAGTACATAATTGAAGTAAGAGAATTATTCAAGATTTCTGGAAATATTTCAGTTAAGCGAGAAATTGAGAAAAATAACTCTCCTTTTGAAATTAGAGAATGGTTAGTAAAAAATGTAAAAGGGATGGGACACAAGGAAGCAAGCCATTTCTTGAGAAATGTTGGGAAAGGTCAAGATTTAGCAATCCTTGATAGGCATATACTAAAGAACCTTAAATTGATAGGAGTAATAGAAAAAGTACCCGAATCTTTACCGCCCTCTAAGTATATAGAACTAGAGCAAACTATGAGAGAATTCGCAAAAGAAATAGGAATTCCTCTTGACCACCTAGACATTGTTCTTTGGTATAAAGAAACTAAAGAGATATTCAAATAAAAAAATAAAAAATATGGATTTATGAAATCCATTCTTGAACTTGATCTCTGTTATTGTTTACCCATTCTTTTGCAACTTCTGCAGGGTCTCTGCCTTTGTCGCTGTATTCAAGTATCCATTCGCTTTGAGTTTCTGGAGTTACCTGGAACTTTTCAAAGAATGCATAAGCCTGCGGGAAGTCTTCTTTGAATCCTTTTCTTACAATAGTATATACTACGTCTCCGCCGCCGTATATTCCTTGAGGATCTTCTAGTTCTTTTATGTCAAATCTTGCAAATGCTGAATGGGGTTTCCATATTGTGAATACTACCCACTCGTTATTTAATATAGCAGAGTCTACTTCAGCCATCATTGCAGGGGTGCTACTTGATTTAAGGGTATATCCAGTAAGCCCATATGCACTAATTGCTTCGTTTGTTGAGTTCATTATTCCTGCACCTGGTTCAATTCCGACTATTCTAGCTCCAAACTCTGTTTCCTTTCCGTTCAAGTCAGATAAAGATTTAACGCCACTGTCATAAACGTATGTTGGAACAGCTAATCCTAGCCAAGTTTCTGGAACGTTTATATGAACTTGTTCAAGATTGTTTCCGTGGATTTTCCAGTATTCCTTATGGGTAACTGGTAGCCAACCTGCCAATAAAGAATCGATATTGCCTTCTGCCATTTCTGCATAGACTATACCTGCATCTAATTTGTTAGTCTCTACCTTATATCCCATTTCTTCTAGGATCACTTTAGCAACTTCTGTTTTTACTGTTACACCAGGCCATGGTGGAAGTCCAAATTTAATTGTTCCTTTGTCAGTTGATACTTGCTGTGTTTCATTTGCTTGCCCAGTACATCCAGTATTTAGCACAATAGAAAATACTAATAAAATTGTGCCAATATAAATTAGATTTTTTTTAGAATTTATCAATAATTACACCTCCAATTTTATCGATTAATATTAAAAAATTTTTAATACTTTAAAAGGTTTATGGATTATTATAAGAGCAAAACATTTTTAACTTAATTTAATATATTAATAGATATGTCAAGAAAAATGGCATATAATGTTAAAAAAAATGTACCAATCAAAGAATTGGACTATACAATACACATGTTAGAGGGCCAAGTTAGGCTTTTACAAAGATTGTACTTTATTAGATTTCTATACAAAGGTATGAGTGTGGAAGACGCTTCAGATCTTATTGGGATTACCAAAACTACTGGATATCATTGGCTAAAAAAGTGGAATGATAAAGGCCAAGAACAATTAATGCCCCATTTCAAAGGAGGCAGACACCCTAAACTCAATCAATTGAAAAAAGAAGAACTTAGAATAAAAATAAAGGAATTAGGACTAACAAAGTCAAGGGATATCCAAAGACTAATTCAGGAAAATTATGGTATTGATTATTCGTTATGGCAAGTTAGAAGAATAGTAAATTCCTTTGAAATACAAAAATAAAAATAAATTATTTCTTAGCAACTTTTTCTTCTTTTAGAACTTTTTTAGCTATAAAGAATACAACAAGCGCTAAGATTACAAAGTTAATAATCTGGGCCAAAAAAGATCCAGCTTTGATAGCTATAGGCCCTATATTTACCACAGCAGTTTCCCAGCCTCCGGAAGGCATGAAAGGCGTAATAATTGGCATGATAATATCTTCAACAAATGATTTGACTAGCGAAGTTGAAGCTGTTGCCATAATGAAAGCAACTGCAAGCCCCACTACCTTGTATTCTTTTAGAAAATCCATAAATTCTTCTACAAATCCCATATAATCACAATCAATACAATCCCCCACGTATAAATATTTTAAGGTTAGCAAAATATATTTTCAGATATCAAAATTAATTAATTTTATAATATAAAATTCATATTAAATATTAATAGATAATATAAAATTTATTAAATTTAAAATTAATAATGTTTTATAAATAAAAATAGAAACTTATTTAAAGGATTAAAGAAATGTCGAATTAATCGTATCTTAAATATTTTGATATATTTAGTATTTTGATTTTTTGGCGATAAAATGTTAGACTTAAAAATTAACAATCTTTACATGATTTTTGGAAAAGAACCTGAGAAAACATTTCCTCTAATTGAAAAAAATTTAACTAGAAAGGAAATAAAGGAGAGGACTGGACAAGTTGTTGCATTAAGGAATATAAATCTTGAAATTAACAAGGGTGAGATTTTTGTTATTATGGGACTTTCTGGGAGTGGCAAATCAACACTTATCCGATGTATTAATCGCTTGATAACTCCAACAAAAGGCGAGATACTAGTTGGAAATGAAAAAACGAATATTTTAGAACTCAATGAGAATGAGCTAATCAATCTTAGAAGAAAGAAGTTTGGAATGGTTTTTCAAAGGTTTGGCCTTTTGCCACACAGGTCTGTATTAGAGAATGTCATTTTAGGGCTTGAAATACAAGGCATTCCTAAAGAAAAGATGGAGGATATAGGTAAAAAAACATTGAAAGCTGTAGGGCTATCCGGTTGGGAAAATAGTATGCCTGACGAACTGAGTGGTGGAATGAAACAGAGAGTGGGGCTCGCCAGGGCATTGGCTGTTGACCCAGATATTCTGTTAATGGATGAGCCCTTTAGTGCATTGGATCCTTTGATAAGGGATACTATGCAAGAGGAATTATTGAGAATACAGAGAAAGATGAAAAAAACTATAATTTTTATAACTCACGATCTAAATGAAGCGGTAAAATTAGGTAATAGAGTTGCAATTCTAAACGAAGAGGGAGATATTGTTCAAATAGATACTGTTGAGAATATTTTACTAAATCCTGCTAGTAAATTTGTAGGTACTTTTGTTCAGAACGTTGATCGACATAAGGTAATTAAAGTTGAGTTTATAACAAAAAAGAATAAAGTTCTACTAACTCAAGACGTTAATCCTTCTGAAGCTATAGATCTACTAAAGAAGAGCAAAGCAAACAATTCATTTGTTGTTGATGAAAATAAAGTTCTTTTAGGGGTCGTTTCTTTGGCAGAATTAGAGAAGGCAAAATCTGAAGGAATTAAAACAATAAACACCATTATTAAAAAATGTAATGCTATAGAAAATGTTACTACCCTTGATGAGGCTTTGCCACTTTTGATTACATCAAAAACTGCCGTTCCTGTTGTAAACGAAGAAGGGGTTCTTTTGGGATACGCAAGTGAAAAGACGGCAGTGAACATTCTTAGAGGTGAGCAAAATGATTGAAATACCTCAAATACCGGTAGGAGAAGCAATAGTCGATATAATTAACTTTCTAAGAATAAATTTAGCGATATTGTTTGACATCATAAGGGCTTCGATATCAGGGACTGTTGAATTCTTTTATTCAGTCCTTATTCTCATGCCCCCAGTTTTGCTAATTGCAATATTTGCATTAATATCTTGGAAAGTGGCCAAAATAAAGGTTGCTATATTCTCTATAGTAAGTTTGGCCCTAATTATCAGCATGGGATTGTGGCAAGCTACAATACAAACTCTGTCTTTAGTTTTGGTAGCTACCATTATTGCACTTTTAATTGGACTGCCTTTGGGAATATTGAAAGCAAGGTCAAAAATATTCTGTACAATAATCGAACCTGTACTTGATATTATGCAAACTTTACCCTCATTATCTTATCTTATACCTGCTGTCCTTCTTTTTAGAATAGGAGAAGTTCCAGGTGTAATTGCAACTGTCATTTTTTCAATGCCCCCCGCAATAAGATTGACAAGTTTGGGCCTTGAACAAGTTTCAAAAGAAATGGTGGAGGTCGGCAAAGCCTTTGGTGCAACATCACGCCAATTGCTTCTTAAAATAGAAATACCTCTTGCCATACCGTCAATAATGATGGGTGTAAATCAAACTATAATGCTTGCATTCTCGATGGTTGTTATAGCCGGCTTTATTGGGGCCGGGGGACTTGGAGAAGTAATTATATCTGGATTACAGAGATACAGTTTAGTTGACGCTATAGAAGCAGGACTTTCAATTGTCTTTTTGGCAATTATTTTGGATAGAGTAACAAGGCAACTTGGAAAAATATATGATACAAAGAAAAATTAATTTTTTTACGTATATTAAAAATATTAACTTATTCTAATATAAGTAACTTAATTTTTATCTATTTTAAATTCGCAAAAGACTTTTATAGAATTAACAAATAATATAAAAATAGAAGAAATATCTATAAATAAAAAAGTAAGAAATGATAAAATGTCAGAGTTAATAAATTTAAACATATATTCAACAGAAGATTTGATACTAACTGCCATTAAAAGTGAAATTGATAGCAAATCTGCATATCTTAAAATCAAGGATTCTGTAAAGAATGCTATATTAAAGGACAAAATGGATTTTCTAGCTAAAGAAGAAGAGAAACATAAAACATTCTTTGAAATTCTTTACAAAAAAAATTATTCAGACAAGGTCATTAGATTGCCTGATAAATCCCCAGTCCCACTGCCTGAAATTAAGATTAAAGAGGAAACTATGGATTTAAGTGAAGTGCTTCAGCAAGCTATGGATGCTGAAATGGCAGCTAACAAATTTTATCTAGGGGTTTCTAATAGGTTTAAGGAAGAGAAAGAAATCTTCAATATGCTCAAATATATAGCCGACATGGAGATGGGTCATTACAAACTTTTAGAGATAGAAAAAGAAAATTCATTAAAATTTGAAAGTTATGACGATTTCTGGCCGATGATGCATGCTGGACCATAAAAAATAAAGTTAATACGTTACTTTTGATAAAATTAAAGGAGGAGAAGAAATGAACAAATATGTTTGCTCAGTTTGTGGATACGTCTACAATCCTGCAGAAGGAGATCCTGACGGAGATATACCCCCAGGTACACCTTTTGAAAAACTACCAAACGATTGGACATGCCCTGTATGCGGCGCAAGCAAAGACCAGTTTGAAAAACAGGAGGATTAAGAAATGATCCCAAGGGAAATTAAAAAAGACATATACTGGACAGGATTCATTGATTGGGACAGGAGACTCTTTGATTCACTTATCCCAACACCCCATGGAACTACCTATAACTCATATCTGGTAAAAGGTAGTGAAAAGACCATGTTGATTGATACTTCAGACTTTGGCAAAGAAAATAATCTACTAGATGCAATTGAGATGGCAGGAGTAAAAAAGATAGACTATATTGTATCAAATCATGCAGAACAGGACCATTCTGGATCTCTACCAAAAATTATAGAAAAATACCCAGATGCGAAGATAGTCACAAATGCTAAGTGTAAGGAATTAATTGAATCTTTTTTATTGATTCCTGAGGAAAAATTCATTGTTATTACTGACAATGATGAAATTTCTCTTGGTAATAAGACAGTTCAGTTTATGATTGCGCCTTGGGTGCACTGGCCAGATACTATGTTCTCTTATCTAAAGGAAGATAAAATTCTTTTCTCCTGTGATTTCTTGGGATCTCACTACGCTACAAGTGAACTATTTGTTTCAGATGAAAGAGAAGTCTATCTTTCGGCAAAAAGATACTATGCAGAAATAATGATGCCTTTCAGGACCATGATAAAAAAACATCTTGAAAGAATAGACAGATTGGATATCGATATAATTGCCCCAAGTCATGGACCCCTATACAATAAACCTTCATTTATTATTGAAGCTTACAAGGATTGGTCTGGAGATTCTGTTAAAAATCAAGTTGTAATCCCATATGTTTCGATGCACGGAAGTACAAAAGCAATGGTAGATCACCTTTCTCACGCATTGAGTAATAAAGGAATAGAGGTAAAGTTATTCAATCTTGAAATTGCTGATGCGGGAGAACTATTAATGTCACTAGTTGATGCTGCGACTATCGTAGTTGGGGCACCTACAATGTTAGTTGGACCACACCCTCTTGCATATTACGCAACATATGTTGTCAACGCAGTAAGGCCAAAAACTAAGTTTGTTTCAATTATCGGATCATATGGATGGGGAGGAAAAACAGTAGAAGATCTAAAAAATTTAATTACAAATATTAAAGTTGAATTAATTGAGCCAGTTTATATCAAAGGTTATCCTAAAGAGGCAGATTTCAAATCTCTCGATGTACTTGCAGAGGAGATATATAAAAAACATAAAGGATTAGGATTATGAAAATAGTGGGGTTAGATTATGAAAGAAAAAACTAAGAAAAATTTAATGGAAGCATTTGCGGGGGAGTCTCAGGCAAATAGAAAATATCTTGCATTTGCAAATAAAGCTGACCAAGAAGGTTATCCAGGAGTTGCAAAGTTATTTAGAGCAGCGGCAGCGGCAGAAACTGTGCATGCGCACGCACACCTTAGAGCTCTAGAGGGTATCAAAACAACTAAAGATAATTTAGCTGAGGCAATTTCAGGGGAAACCCATGAATTTGTAAGCATGTACCCTAAGATGATCGATGAGGCAAAAGAAGAAGGAGAAAAAATAGCCGAAAAATCTTTTGTTTTCGCCAATGAGGTAGAAAAGATACACGCAAATCTTTACAAGAAAGCTCTTGATAACTTGGATCATTTCCCAGTAAAGGACTACTATGTTTGTAGTGTCTGTGGATATACAGTTGCTGATGAAGCCCCAGATAAATGTCCTGTTTGCGGAGCGATGAAAAAAGCATTTAACAAACTAGAATAATCTACTTTATTTTTAATTTAAACTATCGATCAAATGCGTTTATGGCCATTTGCTCTTCAAGAGATTCCAACTTAATTCTTATATCTTCTTTTTCAGTTCTTACTGCAATTAACGAATAGAGACCTTTAATGCCTTTAATAGGCCCTATTTTTTCTACTTCGAGATTTCTTAATTCTTCGTTATCAGTTACTTTTGTTTTAACAAGAATGTCCCATTCCCCAGATATTTCGTGGACTTCAAGTAGCTCATCAATCATGGACAATTCCTTAGAGATTCTTCCAATATCCTGTATGTTGTCAATTGAAACCCTTATCCAGGCAGTGGTAAGTTTACCGCATTTTTTTGCGTCAAGTAATGGGACTATTCCCTTAATAATACCAAGCTGCCTCAATCTTCTTGTTCTATCATAGACTGTCGATTCTGCAGCACCTATTTTCTTTGAAAGATCTTTATAGGAAATAGTTGCATCTTTTTGAAGTTCTGTCAGTATATCCTTATCTAAATTGTCCAATTTAATTGGGGGTTCTGAAGCCATTTTATCCCTAAATACCCTTTGTATTAAATAATAATTATAAATTTAAATATTTTTCGGATAAAATTTATTTAAAAGAGGTTTATCTGTAAGAAAAATAGCTTGATTTTTGCCAGAGAAGTTATTTGTGCACCCAGCTTAATACCTCAGATACTAAGAATTTAAGTTCAGAAGGTTTTTGCCAAATACTGCTTGGTTTATGCTTCCAAAGGATAGAAACAAAGAATATCCCGAGTATGGCGTAATGGGTGGCAACTCTTAGTTTACGGGATTTAGTCTTGGAGTAGAACTTAGAGAGGTTATGCATTGAGTTCATTGTAAGCCTAGTTCCAATGCCAATTTTCTTTTGTTTTGTCATTTTGTCCAGCTTTTTAGATTATACTTAATAAAAAACCTAAACTAACATATAAAATTAATTATTAAAAGTTGTTAATGTAGGGGCCGGGGCCGAGATTTGAACCCGAGTCATGGGATCCACAGTCCCATAGGATAACCATGCTACCCCACCCCGGCCATCAGAGAACCTAAAGTTGGGATGTTTATAAATGTTATGGGAGTATCCTCTCAACTAACCACTTTGGATCAAAAGGTTCAAGTTCATCGTATCCCTGACCTGTTCCAATAAATAGAATAGGTTTCTCAGTGATATAACTTATTGAAAGAGCGGCTCCTCCCCTGGAATCTGCATCGACTTTGGTCAATATTGAGCCGTCAAGTCCAATATCTGAAAACTTTTCAGCTTGCTCAGCTACGGCGTTTCCAGCTAGGGAATCTCCGACAAATATCTTCATATCGGGATTTGATACTCTGACTAATTTTTTCATTTCGTCCATCAAATTTCTATTAATCTCTGAACGCCCAGCAGTATCTATTAAAACAACGTCTATTCCTCTAGCCTTTGCATGATTTATTGCATCAAATGCAACTGCTGCAGGGTCTGCACCATAATTATGTTTTATTACTTTTATTCCTATATTCTCGGCATGAAGTGTAAGCTGCTCAATTGAACCTGCCCTAAAGGTATCAGATGCCGCTATAACAACTTTGTATCCTTTGTCAAGTAGTAATTTTCCAAATTTGGCTATAGTTGTAGTTTTGCCCGTTCCAATGAATCCAACAAATGCAATTGAAAATATTTCCCCTGCTTTTCTTCTTTTATCTATTTCTTTAAAGATGTCGAATTTTTTGTATTCAAGGATTTCAGTAAGTGTTTCTTCAACTGCCGTTTTTACATAATCTTTTTTATTTGATGTAAGCCCAATCTTTTCCCCACTGAGTTTCTTTTTTAATTCTTCTACAATCTTCTCAGAAACTTTAAGAGAAACGTCACTCTCAAGGAGGGAAAGTTCAAAATCTTCTAATATTTTATCTAGATCTTTTTCAGTTACCTTCTTAGAACTAACGCCATCAACAAGGCCAGAAAATTTATTTTTTAGGGAGTCAAACAACTTTACCAACTCATAAAAGGGACTTTATTATGTCAACGTCTCTAACAATCCCTATTAGCCCCCCTTCGGCATTAATGACTGGTATCTGTTCGATGTTGTTCTTCTTCATTTCTTTTGAACATCTAGAAACAGGAGTTTTTCTTGTAACTGTTACAAGTTCAGTCGACATTACATCTTTAATAGGTTTCATAGGGAGCGTGAGTTTCCTTGAAACAATGTGTAAAGCATTCTTAGGCTCCCATGCCCAATCATCACCCTCTCCAGAAATGTTGAGCTCAGTTGTCTTAAGTTCGTCTAAGAATTCCCCAGAAGACATTATATCTTGGGTATCGACGATTCCTACAATTCCGCCATCGTTTCCTAATACCATGAAGAAATTAGATTTACTGTAAACCATGACCATGAGTGCAGATCTCAAAGGCGTATCTTGCCAAATGCATGGCACCTCTTCTTTCATGAACTTTTGGCATGGTTCGTTTATATCAAGTTTTGATACACCGTTCATCACTATATCACGAACGGCAACGACACCCATAAGTTTCCCGTCAGAAATAACTGGAACTCTTGTTAAATTATTGTCTAAGAGGATTTTGGCGACTTTTTTTATTGGGTCACCTTCTTTAACCGATTTGAAATCTCTACTCATTACTAAAGCGATTTGATCTTCATTAGGATTTTTTATTATATCTTCTAAAGAAATTATTCCAACAAGTTCCTTTTCCTTGTTTATAACTGGTAAATCTGGCTTCTTGTATTTTTGCATCTTTTCAAGTGCCTCGTTTACTGTAGCAGGTATAGTAACTGAAATTACGTCCTTAATCATTACTTCTTCAACTTTTATCATAATATCACGAAACAATTTAGTGGGCAGAACGTGCTTTAAGATAAAATAAGATATATAAAGCTTTTTATATCTTTTATAAGTGGGGCAGTGAATTCCAAAAGAGAACAAATTGAGTAATGCAGGTTGTACTTTTGAAAAATAATTAAGTTTTGTTTTGAATATCCTGACATTATCTATAAAATTACAAAAACTTGAAGGTAAATCATTATTATATACCTAAGAATTTATTAAGCTAATATTGTAATTAAAATTAATGGGATGGAAAGAAAGAAAGGCAGTAAGGAAAAAGGTGGCCTCTGAAAGAATTAAAGAACTTCTAAAGTTCTCAGAGTTACATAAAAATGATCAAATACTATCAAAAAATTCTATTAGGACTGCTGTAGCAATATCTAGGCGCCATAAAATCAGGATTCCTTCCAGATCCAAAAGAAAGTTTTGTAAAAAATGCTTTACCGTGTTTATCCCAAATAAAACTGTAAGGATTAGAACAGGTAAGGGAAAAGTGACATATACTTGTTTGAATTGTGGCCATATTAAAAGGATACCTTATACTAAAGAAAAGAAAATTCAAAATAATGCAAAAAAGGAAAGTTAGAATAATTCAAAAGTATATTAAGAAGATCAAAGCGAGAGTTCTCCTTCTACTATATCATATATTACTTTTTCAACGCCTATTGGGGTTCCATCAAGTACCTGGAGTGCATTATCAATCTTCTTTTCTTTATCGGAATAAAGAGTAAACAAATCCTGTCCTTTGGATATCTTTTCACCTTTTTCGACATGGAAAAGAATTCCTGCGCCTTTGTCATCTGGCGCTCCGCATGCCCTTGCCATCATATTAATCATTCTTGTATCCATGAAGTCTATTCTTCCTTCTAGTTCTGATTTCACTGTATGCTTGTATGACCCGACTGGGATATCTTCTGGTCTAATTTTAGGATTGCCTCCCTGCTCTTCTATAATCTCTCTAAATTTAGATAATGCCTTACCGCTGTCTATCATTTTTTCAGCAATCTCTATTCCTCTGCCTCTTTGTGCTTTGCCTCCCATCTCAAAAAGAAGTCCGGCCATCTCACAAGACTTATCTCTTAAATCTTGTGGGCCTTTGCCGCCTAAGACATTTAAAACATCAATGGCTTCAAGTGATGGCCCAATCCCTCGGCCGATAGGTTTCCCCCCATAAGTAATCATGCACTTTATTTCCATTTCTAGCCTCTCACCGAGTGTAATAAAATCTCTTGCAAGTTTCTTTGCAAGATTTTCATCTTTTATTTTTGCATTTTTACCAACAGGTATATCTATTATTACCTTCTCAGAGCCAGAAGCCTTTTTCTTTGCTAGAATACTAGCGAGAAGCAATGATTGTGGATCTAATCCTAGAGGATTTCTTATTTTGATTAATTTGTCATCGGCTATTGCTAGGTCAACACCTCCACCCCATACTATGCAGCAGCCTATTTTATCGACAATTCTTTCTATTTCTTCTTTGTGAAAACTCACATCACAAAGTAACTCCATTGTATCAGTTGTTCCTGCTGCACTTGAGATGGCCCTTGAGGATGTTTTAGGTATTGTTAATCCGGCAGCTCCCAGAATAGGAACTATAACCATAGTAGTTCTATTTCCTGGGACTCCACCTATACAGTGTTTATCATAAATAGGTTTTCTTTTAATATTTAGAGTCTGGCCAGTATTTACCATACTATTAATTAGATTGATTACTTCTTCATTGGAAAGTCCTCTTGTATATATTGCTGAAACAAAGGCAGAGAGTTCTACATCACTTAATCTGTTTTCAACTGTATCTTGAATTATGTCATGTATTTCCTCTCTAGCTAAACTGTTGCCATCTAATTTTTTCTTAATGAAATGAACAGAATCGGGAGGTGGAGCCAAAGTTACTTCGGCATTGATACTGCAGGATAAATCTATTTTCTTACATAAATATTCATAAAGTCCTATCTCCCCCTTGGAAACGACTTTTTCTGTTAAATCTACAACTGCAACGAATTCCTCTTCTCCCAACTTAACATTAACCCTACCTAATTTTCTAACTCCAAGGAATTTTGCATCGTCTTTATGCATTAAAACAAGCGGATAATCTGTAGCTTCAATATCAAGAAGTTTAGTCTTTAATAACATGGCAATTCTCCTCAAAATAAGAATAATTAAGAGTATTTATAATTACTCCCAATATTATAAATGAAAAATAAAATTTAAGTTCCTAACTTCCATGAACAAAGATAGTCTTCCTGTTCCTTTGTAAGGGAGTCAATAGAAATACCCATTGATTTGAGCTTCAAATCAGCTATCCTTCTGTCAATATTAAGGGGTACTGAATATACTTTGTTCTCAAGCTTTTTCCCATCTTTAGTAAGATATTCCGCTGATAAGGCCTGATTTGCAAAACTCATGTCCATAACTGATGCTGGATGCCCCTCTGCAGCGGCAAGATTTATTAGTCTACCTTCGCCCAAAAGGTATATTTTTTTGCCTTGCTTTAAATAATATTCTTCAACAGAGTCTCTTACTGTTCTTTTAGAGGAAGATAGTTTTTCAAGTGCTTGAATATCAATCTCAACGTTAAAATGGCCTGAATTTGCAACAATTGCTCCGTCTTTCATATTCTTAAAATGCTCTTCCCTTAGGACATGGAGGTTTCCTGTTACAGTAACAAATATATCCCCAATCTTAGATGCTTCTTCCATTTTCATCACAGGGAATCCGTCCATAGTTGCTTCTATTGCCTTTATAGAATCAGTTTCAGTTACAATGACTTTTGCACCCATTCCTCTAGCCCTCATTGCTACTCCTTTGCCACACCAGCCATATCCAGAAACTACAAAGTTTTTCCCAGATAATAAAACGTTTGTAGCCCTAATAATTCCATCAAGTGTGCTCTGACCCGTACCATATCTGTTATCAAAAAAATGTTTTGTCATTGCATCGTTTACAGCTATAATTGGATATTTCAGGACGCCTTCTTTTTCCATGCTCTTAAATCGAATAACACCAGTAGTTGTTTCTTCAGTACCCCCAATTATGCCAGGAAGAACATCCCCCCTATCCTTCATGATGGTAGAAACTAGGTCTCCGCCGTCATCCATTGTGATGTTAGGTTTTGCATCTAAAACTTTGTTTAAATGATCATAATAAGTATCTCTATCTTCGCCCCTTATTGCAAAAACAGAAATTCCATAGTCCTTAACTAGAGACGCAGCAACATCATCTTGGGTACTTAAGGGATTTGAAGCACAAAGAAAAACTTCAGCCCCACCTTCTTTTAAAGTTATCATTAAATTTGCTGTTTCAGTTGTAACATGAAGACAACATCCGATTTTATACCCTTTCAGGGTATTATTTCTTTTAAATTCGTCTTTAATAAGTGCTAATACGGGCATTTCTCTCTGTGCCCACTCTATTCTTAACTTTCCTTTCTCGGAAAGAGACATGTCTTTTATATCGTATAGCATCTATTCACCTAAAAAAAGTTTCAAAGAAAGGCTTATAAATGATTGTATTCGCATTGGTATACGTGAGTTAATGAGAAAGTACATTTTTACAGTCTTTATAACGGCATTGTTACTCCTTTCTGCAGGGTGCGCTATTGAGAAAAAAATAGAGAAAGGAGATACGGTAAAAGTTGATTATATTGGAAAACTTCAGGATGGGACAGTTTTTGATACATCCATTTTAGAAGAAGCAAAAAATGCTGGGATATACAATGAAAGTAGAATCTATGAGCCATTGACATTGAAAATAGGAGACGGTTCAACTATTCCAGGGTTTGAAAATGGACTTTTAGGAATGAAAGAAGGCGAAACAAAGACGATTACAATACCTCCTGAGCAAGGTTATGGTCCAGAAGATCCTAACTTAAAGTTTACTCAAACTAAAATCTTAGAAGAAGTTCCAAAAATACAGGAAATAACAAGATTTGAGGAAATACCAAGAACTTTTCAGGCTACTGTAAGTTCATTTGTTAGCAGATATGCCAAACAGCCCACTGTAGGCATGGTTGTTGACTTAGCAGATTGGCCAGGGCAAGTTGTACAAGTTACTGCAACTGACGTTGTTATAGAACACAAGCCAGAAGTGGGAAAATCCTTTACTAACGAAGTTACAACACTTACAGTTACAGAAATTAAAGATTCTACCATCGTGCTAAGATACGATCCTAAAGTTGGGGACCTTTTGCCAACTGAAATTGGAAATTTGGTAGTGCTTGAAGTCACTGACACAACAATGAAAGTAGAGGCTATGCCACAAAAACAAATCGAAACAATATTTGGAGTAGCAAATGTTGTTGAATCCGGGGACAAATATCTAATAAGAGTAAATCCAAAAGTTGGAGACGACATAGTATATCAAAATCAAATAGGAAAAGTAGTTGAAGTAACGGCAAATGATTTTGTTGTTGATTTCAATCACCCGCTTGCAGGAGAAACCCTCTACTTCACAGTGACCCCTGTAATAATTGAAAAAGGACAGGAATCTGGATTCTTTGAAAAATACAGGCTTTTCATATTTGGAAGTCTTTTGGTTGTGGTATTTGCAGCAGCTTATGTGTTCATGACCAAATTCTATTCAAAAGAAGAAAAAGAGAAGAAAAAAGAAAAGCCAGCAGCAAAGAAAACTAAAGCAGCAAAAGAAGAAATGAATGGAGAACTAAAAGAACTTGCATCAACAGTTGAGGAAGTCCAAAAAGACCTTGATACTAAAAAAGAAACAAAGGCTAAACCAAAGAAACCAAAAGCTAAGAAAAAGACAACTACAAAGAAGAAAAAAGAGTGATCATTTTAAGGTGAAAATCTAAAATGAAATCTAATAAAAAATTTATTTTTTTAATATTTGCTATTTTTGTTCTTGTTACAGCTACAATCGGCTGCAATGTTAATCTAGAGGATATTGGGATATCTTCTGAAAAAGGCGGAGTAACTACTAGCGGAGAAGTAGATATCTTAAGATCTAAGCTTTCCGCATACGAGTCCCAAGAATCTTTAGAAAATCAGGAAATACAAAGACTTAGGGATGAAATAGACAGAATAAGAAATGAAAGAATTCCTGTTAATGGAAATATAGCTGTAGTTAGAATATTTGGGGTATTGGACCAAGAAGACGTTTTGCCAATCACAGTAGAGTTAAGAAAACTCGCTGACGATAATGAAGTTGGCGGAGTTGTTTTATGGATTGATAGTCCTGGTGGAGGCGTATCAGCAGTAACTGAAATTTATGATGAAGTTCAAAGACTCAATATGAGAAAACCTGTAGTTGCTTATGTTGGAGGAGTTGCTGCTTCAGGCGGATATTATTTAGCTGTTGCTGGGGATAAGATTGTAGTAAAGCCCGATGCTATCCTAGGAAGTATTGGGGTAATATATGTTCATGAAGACTTGACAGAATACATGAAGATGTTTGGAATAAAAATAGAAGTAATAAAAACTGGAGAAGATAAAGACCTTGGTGCTTCTTGGAGGCCTTTGACTGAAGATGACAGAGAAAATATACAACAAATGATAAACGAAGATTTCGATAGATTCGTGTATGTTGTTTCAAAAGGGAGAAATCTCTCAATAGAAGATGTTCTAAAATATTCAGACGGGAATGTATGGAGCGGAACTCAAGCAGTTTCTTATAAACTTGCTGACAGAGTAGGTACTCTTGATACAGCAATTGAAGAGTTGAAAATAACTGCTGGATTAAAGAATCCAAAAGTATCTTATTTCCAAATTGCAGATGACGGGAGTAGTTCAGATATGAGTTACCAGTATATGAGGTATCAGTACGAACCTTCTATAAGTATTCAAAAGAAGTAAAACTTTTTTCAAAAAAGTTTTTGTCTACAACTAGAACTCTTTTATCTGTAATAATATCGTCAATATACCCTTTCCAGTATACCACTATACCCGGCCCAAAAAGCGAAACATAGTGTTTTAGTTGTTTGTTATAATCCTGTTTAAATTCTATATAGTCACAAAAACTGGCCTTACTTTCAAACCAAAATACTTTCCTTCCCCGTATCTTAATGGCTTTTTTCAATAGAAAATCAGGGGTCTTACCTGAACCAAGTTTTCTTAGATCATCTTCCCTTAAAAATAGAATTTCTTTATTGTCAAGATAGACTTTAAGCATCTCTTCTCCTTTTTTACCATTCTCTCTTTGGATTTTTGAGGATTCGGGAGAATATGCTATATCGACTTCAATAGCTTTCTTTATCTCGTTTTTAATTCGCTCATCATCTATTGAGTCGGGATTATTGAGAATATTTTTGATATCTTTCTTATTGTAGCCTTTTTCTTTTAGGATCATTGTTGCAATTAGTATCGGAGAAAAAGACAGTTTTGCAGCAATATCGAAATAAGATAAACCTTTATCCCATAACCTGACAATCTCCCTAATCCTATTCATTATAGGGTAATAATCCTTTTTGACATTTCTAACAGTTTTTTGAGATAGTATGGATAGCAAAACGTCTTCTTCTATCCTGTATTTTTGGGATAGATCTGGTACATCATCCCTTGTATTTATTGACTTGTAAATTTCCATGAAGACTTGCTTTCTCATTGGACCACTTTAATGGTAGATGTAGGAACACTTTTAAATATTTTCTATCTTTTCTTGATTATGGATAATAAAGAGTTCTATGAATTCAAGAAGCAACTTAAATTCCTTTCAAAGATTCGAGGAAGGCACACAGAGCTCGTTTCTGTTTATATCCCTGCAGGATACGAAATATCAAAAGTAGCTGCACAGATTAAGGACGAGCAGGGCACTGCTACAAATATAAAATCAAAATCAACTAGAAAAAATGTCCTCTCTGCATTAGAAAGGGTAATGCAACATTTAAGATTGTATAAACAAACTCCACCAAACGGACTTATCATCTTTTCCGGTAATATCTCTGAAGATGAAGGTAATCCAAAAATAGAACTCTTTACATTAAATCCCCCAGAGCCCATATCAGTAAGAATCTATAGATGTGATCAGCAGTTCGTTCTTGACCCTTTACTTGAAATGATTGAAGACAAAAGAGTCTTTGGATTAATCATTGTTGAAAGAGGGGAAGCGAGTATAGGCCTTCTAAGAGGGAAAAAGGTAGAATTACTCAAACATCTAACATCCAGAGTTCCTGGGAAATTTAGAGCTGGTGGGCAGTCTTCAGTAAGATTTGCTAGATTAAGAGAAATTGCAGCTGACGATTTCAAAGATACAGTTGGTGAAACCTCTAATGAAATCTTCCTTGCTCAGCCAAATTTAGAAGGAATTCTAATAGGTGGAGGGGGGTATACAAAATATGAATTTGAAGAAGGAGAATATCTACACCATGAACTTAGAAAAAAAATACTAGGGGTTGCAGATACATCATACACAGAACTTTTTGGACTAAATGAACTTGTAGATAAAAGCGCAGGGATACTGGAAAATCTAGATATAACAAAAGAAAAGGACATTGTTACAAAATTTTTAAAAGAATTGATTAAAGATGACAGTCTAGCAGCTTATGGGGAGAAGGAAGTCAGAAAATACTTAGAAGCTGGCGCTGTAGATTTATTACTTCTTTCAGAAGGTTTAAACAAAAATAGAGCTAAAATTAAATGTAGTTCTTGTGGCAATTTAACTGAAAAGACTGCTACAGATGAAGATTTATTCCAACTAGAACAACAGATATCTGGCATGCAATGTGAAAAATGTGGTAATCTAAGTTTAAGTATTGAAGAAAAGGTTGACCTACTTGAAGAGTTAGCCGACCTAGCTCAGGAAGGCAGCACCAAGGTAGAGGTAATCTCTACAGAAACTGAAGAAGGAAGTCAGCTGTTAAAAGCGTTCGGCGGCATTGCTGCAATTATTAGATACAGGCTTTAGATTATAGTAATCTAAGCCCATTTAGTAGATCGTCTAGAGTTTCCATCGGAGATAAAATAAGCGGTATCTTCTGTATTTCGGCTAACTGTACTGCAATTTCATCTATCTTCTTTGCTCCGTGTAAAACGACCATTGAAGGGATAATGCCCTGTACTTTAATTGCAATCATTGGGGATCTTCCAGTAGATACTTTTGTGAATATCAAAGCTCTTTCTGAAGAAAGCCCATAAAGCTTCAAAAATTCTTCTGAATTCAAATTAAGAATCGCTTTTATACTGTCAATGACTGTATAACCATGAATCTCTTTACTAAGATACTCCTCGTTTACTAGTATCTCTCCACGAACAGCGTCGATTAATTTCTTAGGGGGTATTGGGACTGGGAACTCTTTAAGATCGAGTACGACATCACTAATTACCTCCTTAGCAAATCTGTGGCTGAATGAATGGATTATCTTTCCGCCTCTGCTAATATCGATTTCTATCAAGCTTTCAACAACTTTCCTAATTGTTGACGAGCCGGGAGATTTTCTCCTACCTCCTTCATAATCACTTACAACAGAAGGGGATATAGATAGATGATGGGCCAAATCCGTTTGAGATATGCCAAAAATCTCACGCCATTTCCTTAAAGTTTGGCCAGGGTCATCTGATAAAACAACTTCCCCTGCTATCATCTTAGCAAGTTGTTCTTTTGCATCTTCAAACATATAGTTAAATAACGAATATAAATATATAAAATTTTCGTTGAAAAGCGGAGAAAAAAATAAAAAGAGATGTAACTCACTAGATTTATGTCAAAAGTTTATTTTGTTCCTTGGAGAGAAGACTCAGATATGGTTGGTAAATTCAGGAAAATGATTATAAAGAGTGGTATTCTCGATAATATCAATAAAGAAGACAGAGTTGCGATTAAACTTCACGTTGGAGAATATAAAAATCCTGCACATGTGCACCCCCTATACATTAAGGAGCTAGTATCGGCTCTAGTTGAAAAAGGATGTGAGCCGTTTCTTACGGACACGACCACATACTATTGTGGCAATAGATTTTCTGCGGTAGGGATGATAAAAAATGCATTTTATCATGGATTCTCTCTTGCAAACATTGGGGCTCCTTTTATTGTTGCAGATGGATTGGGTAATGATGAAGGTTTTTCTGTGAAGGTGAGACCTCCCTTAAACGAAGTATTAATACCCAATCTATTCAAAGAAGTTGACAAGATGATAGTATTCAGTCATTGCAAAGGTCATGCACTAACAGCATTTGGTGGTTCGATAAAAAATGTTGCAATGGGATGTGTTACAAAAAAATCAAAACTTGCTATGCATAAGTTTGTTAATTTCTGCTATGATGAAGATCTTTGTGATGGGTGTGATGCTTGTAAAGATGTATGTGACAGAGATATACCAATAATAAAAAATGGTAAAAGAGTACTTTCTCTAGAAAAAAGGGAGGATTGCATGCATTGTCCCGGATGTATGGACGTATGTAAAACAGGTGCAATTAAATTATCAGAATTAGAAAAACTTGAAAAAATACTCCCAATGGCTGTTGAAGGGCTTTTTAAAGTCATAGGAAAAGAGAATATTGTTTCCATAAATTGGGGGGCAAATATTGTCGAGTATTGTGACTGCATGCCTTTTCCAGGAAAAGTAATTAGAGAAAATACCGGCATATATCTTTCAGAAGACATAGTGGCTATCGATAAAGCTTTTCTTGATGATGCTAATAAAAATACTTTTATGTTTGATGGAAGACCAGATCCAGAAATCCAAGCGATAGAAGGGGAAAAAATTGGAATAGGGAAACTGGAATATGATAAAATCGTATTATAAAAGTTAAATCAGAAATATTGGGAACCCCCTCCTTTGGGCCATTTTCAGGATTAATTGAGGGGGTTCTTTGGAGCTCCTTTTGCTCTTGCCTAGTGGAATCGCGCTTTTCCATTGCAAGAGACTAGTTTATGCATTGATGATACATGATAGTTGCTTCAACAACTACCACTAGTGATTAATAGTATTAAGTTATATATAAAGCTATCGGTTAACAATGATTACAAATAGTGAAAATTGTTAATGCTTATCAGTATAAATGCTCCATAAACTTTTAAAATAGAAAAATAAAGAAACTCTGATTCCTATGAAAAAGATTCTAATTGGTGGAAATTGGATCGATACAAGTAATTACCTAGACGTTATAAATCCCTATAATGGTAAAGTCATAGACAGTGTGTCAAAGGCCTCTTCTGAACATCTAAAAGAAGCTGTTGACTCTGCAGTTAAGGGAAGTAAGGTAATCAAAAGTCTCAGTCGCCATAGAAGGTATGAAATACTTTCAAAAACTGCCGAGTTAATGTTGAAAAGAAAAGATGAGATAGCTAAAACAATGGCATTAGAGAGTGGTAAGCCTCTTGCTTTTTCAAGGGGTGAAGTATCGAGGGCACATGAAACTATGGTACTGTCTGCAGAAGAAGCAAAGAGACTTGGTGGAGAAGTAATCCCTTTTGATGCAGCCCCAACAAGTTCTGATAAGTATTGTTTCTACATTAGGGTACCTGTCGGTATTGTACTATCCATTACACCGTTTAACTTTCCTTTGAATCTAGTATGCCATAAAATAGGCCCTGCAATAGCTGCAGGAAATAGCGTAATTCATAAGCCTGCTTCTAAGACACCATTAACCTCATTGATTTTAGGCGAGATTCTTTTAGAAGCTGGATTGCCTAAGGAGGCACTTAACATTGTTATTTGTTCTGCTGAAGACGCAGAAAATTATCTTGTAAAAAATCCCCTAATTAGAAAGATTTCGTTTACAGGAAGTAAATTAATTGGGGAGAGAATTGCTTCTAATGCGGGCTTAAAGAAACTTTCAATGGAATTAGGTTCAAACTCAGGAGTTATTATTGACGAGAATACAGATATTGACAAAGCTGTTTCTGCTGTAAAGGTCGGCGCATTTGGTTACTCTGGACAAGTTTGCATCCATTGTCAAAGGGCTTATGTACATGAAAGTGTCTACAAAGAATTTAGAGAAAAAATAGTAAGTGCGGCAAATAGTCTTGTTATTGGAGACCCACTAGAAAGTGGAACAGACATTGGGCCAATGATCGATGAGAGAGAGATAGTAAGAGTAAAGTCTTGGATTGAAGAAGCAGAATCACAAGGTGCTAAAGTTCTTTGTGGTGGAGAAAGAGAAGGTTTTGTATTTAAACCAACAGTAGTTGAAAATGTTACTGAAGAAATGAAGATAGTAAAGGATGAAACATTTGGCCCAACTCTAGCACTGATACCATTTAATGATTTCAAAGATGCCGTAAGTAAATTGAATAATTCAATATATGGATTACAGGCGGGCGTTTTTACTGAAAATGTTAGAAATGCATACTATGCAATTGATAATCTTGACGTAGGTGGGGTCATGATAAACGATGTTCCAACATTTAGGATCGATTTGATGCCCTATGGGGGATTAAAGAGCTCCGGATACGGAAGAGAAGGCCCAAAATACGCAGTTGAAGAGATGACAGAAATAAAATGTGTAAGATTCCATCTTTAAAAGATTAAAAAATGAGGATTTTAAATCCTCTTATCTATTTCAGTGTAAGGTATAAAATTCCCAACATGAGCATATGCTGGCCTGATTATCTTCTTGCCAGAAATAAGCTCTTCAATTCTATGTGCGCACCATCCAGGAATCCTGCCCATAGCAAAAAGCGGCGTATAAAGCTCTTTAGGTATATCAAGACAGTGATATACAAATCCTGAATAAAAGTCAACATTTGCAGTTATTACTTTGTTAGATTTCTTTATATCATAGAATACTTCAGGACCTACTTGCTCTATAAGCTCATATAGCTTGAATTCGTCCATTCTTTTCTTATCCTTTGCAAGCTCTCTTGCCTTCTTCTTTAGTATAACTGTTCTTGGATCAGACTTGGTATAAATTGCGTGGCCAAGACCATAGATGACACCCATCCCGTCAAAAGCTTTTCTTTCAAGGATTAGTTTCAAATAATCTTTTACCTCTTCTTCGTCTTCCCAATCTCTTACATTATCCTTGATATCCTTCATCATGGCCATGACGCTTTTATTTGCACCGCCGTGTAATGGCCCCTTAAGAGACCCAATCCCTGCGGAGATTGCAGAGTATGTATCAGTTCCCGATGAAGTTACCACATGAACTGTAAAAGACGAGTTGTTACCCCCACCGTGCTCGGCATGAAGGATTAAAAGTATATCAAGAGTATCGGCCTCAAGTTTTGTGAAATTCCCGTCTTCTCTAAGCATGTAAAGAAAATTTTCTGCCGCAGAGTATTCAGGATTTTGATTTCTTAGTACGAGATCTTTTCCTTTGAAATAATGCCTTCTTGCATGATAAGCATATGCAACAATTGATGGAAACTTAGCTATTAGTCCAACACTTTGTCTTAGTACATTGTCTATGGCTATGTCATCAGCTTTCTTGTCCAAGGCATACAGAACTAGAACGCTCCTTGCAAGCTTGTTCATTATATCATTACTTGGAAAATGTAATATTACATCGTTAGTAAAATTAACTGCAAGATCCCTGTTACTTACCATTAGTTCATTAAAGTATTCAAGTTCTTCTCTTTTGGGCAACTTACCAAAAAGTAGTAGGAAAACAATTTCTTCAAATCCATGCCTATTCTCTTTTGATATAGCGTCAACTATCTCTTCAATTTTAATTCCTCTGTATGCAAGCCTCCCATCTAATGGGGTGAAAACCCCATCTTTCTTCTCATACCCTGTTACATCAGATATTTTAGTAAGTCCAACTAATACCCCGCTTCCGTCTTCATTCCTTAAGCCCCTCTTGACATCATATTTAGGATAAAGTTCGGGAGCAATTTGATTATTGGCCCTAGCATACTCTACCAATTTATCAAACATATAAACACCTTTTTAATAAAAATCTTGACATATGTCTTAATAATAATTAAATTTTTCTTCTAATGTTTTATATTTAAGAGTTTCGGTATATAAATTAAATAGAAGGTATAGTAATTTTTACTATTGGTTATATCAAAATAAAATTGAAGAATAAATGGTGGGGTCGCTGAGATTTGAACTCAGGTCCCAAGCTCCCAAAGCTCGAAGGATAGGCCAAGCTACCCCACGACCCCAATAAGTCCATGTTTAAATATATCACTTATAAGATTTTCGTTTAAAATTATTTGATTATGATTCTTTCACCGTTGACCATATAGTGTATTTTTTCTGAAATCTTACAAACATGGTCGCCGCATCTTTCAAGGTATCTTGCTATGAGCATGTAATGTGTGTAGTAACTTATGCTTTTTGGATTTTCAATCATATACGATATGCATTCACGTAAGATTGTATGAAAAAGATCGTCTACTGTGTCGTCTCTTTTCCACATGTCATCGATGATGGTCAAATCCTCATTTTGATATGCTTTGATAGCATCGTCCAACATGCCCAAAACAATGTCCCCCATGACGATCACGCTTTTTAGTCTAGGGAACTCTTTGTTAAAGGATATCTCTCTTATATCCTTTGATATATCCTTAGAGTATATCCCAATCCTTGTTAGATAAGTGTTCATTTTCAAAGTAGCGATTATAGCCCTCAAATCTCTGGCGACTGGTTGATACAAAACTATTAATCTTTGTGCATCATCTTCAATTTTATAATCAAATTCTCTAATATCTCTTCTTTGACCAATTACTTTTTCTGCAATAGTAATATCTGAATGTTTAAGGGCGTCAAGGGACTCTTTTAACATCTCTTTAGAGAGAGTTGACATTTCAACTACATCTGATTTAAGTTGCCTTAATTCTTCAACAAATTTTTCTCTCATTTTTCCAACCTATCCAAATCTTCCCATTATATATTTTTCAGTTAATTCATGTCTAGGATTTTCAAATATCTGCTGAGTATCTCCAAATTCTATAAGTTCACCTAGATACATAAATCCCGTATAATCACTTATTCTTGCAGCTTGCTGCATGTTATGTGTAACAATCACGACGGTATAATCCGTCTTTAATTCATCTATTAAGTCCTCTATCTTTGTCGTTGCTATTGGGTCAAGTGCAGAGCATGGCTCGTCCATTAAAATAATGTCTGGCTGAATGGCTAAAGCTCTAGCAATGCAAAGTCTCTGTTGTTGACCGCCTGACAATCCCATTGCAGACTCATCTAGTCTATCAGAAACTTCTTCCCATATAGCAGCATCCTTCAAACTTTTTTCTACGATGGCATCGAGGTCATTCTTATTTTTAATGCCATGTATTCTGGGCCCATATGCAATATTATCATATATTGAGCGTGGGAATGGATTTGGTTTCTGGAAAACCATTCCAATCTTACTCCTCAATGCAACTGGGTCAACTTTAGGATCAAGTATATTAATTCCTTTCCAAATTATTTTACCATTCATTCTGCAGCCTACAATTTCTTCATTCATACGGTTAAGGGCCCTAAGTAATGTGCTTTTGCCACAGCCACTTGGTCCAATAAAGGCCGTTACTTTATTTTTTGGTATGTTTAAGGAAACTTTGTTGACTGCAAGTTTATCGGAATAATAAACATCCAAATTGGAAATAACTAATGATCCATCTTCCTTTTTTTCTTTATTTTCCATCCATTATCACCATAGAAGTTAATATAATATCACCAATCTCTATTGGCTTGTGAACGTTGACGTATTATTATTGCTATAAGATTCATTGCGAATAAAATCACTAACAATACAATAATCGTGCTTGCTGCAAGGTTTTGAAATGCTACTTTAGGGTGTCTAGTCCAGAAGAATATTGTGACGGGTAATGCTAAAAATCCATCAAATATGCTTCCTGGAGCAACTTTAGCAAAAACTGAAGCTATGAACAGAATAGGTGCTGTTTCACCTATCGCCCTAGAAAGGGCAAGTATTGATCCAGTTAAGGTTCCTGGCAATGCATAAGGAACTACGTGGTGCCTAACGGTCTGCCATTTTGTAGCTCCGAGTCCTCTTGCAGCCTCTCTAAAAGAGTGAGGTATTGCTTTCAATGCTTCTTCAGTAGTAACGATAATAACTGGCATAATCATCAAGGATAAAGTTAAACTACCGGCTAAAACACTAGTCCCAAATCCAAAAAGACGAACAAATACCGTTAACCCAACAAGCCCAAAAACTATTGAGGGCACTCCTGCCAAATTTTGGATTAGTCTTCTTAAGATACGAGTATATGCATTATCCTTTGCAAATTCAGTCAAGTATACTGCAGCTCCAACACTTACTGGTAAAGAAAAAATCATAGCTAGCCCAACAAGATAAATTGATCCTAAAATTACGGGATATATTCCGGCTATAGAAGGATTAGCGCTGGGGTATGAAGTTAAAAAACTTAGGCTAAGTTTAGGCAATCCTTGTTCTAAAATAGAAACCATTAATACTCCTAAGAAAACTGTTGCAAAGATTAAACATGACCCCACAGAAAGGATGCCCAATTTGGCGATTTTATGTCTAAATTCTAAAGTATTTTCTGATTGAATTTTTTTAATTTCTAAATTATTGTTTCTTGTAGTAGTAATTTTGACTTTTGTTTTATTTTTTATTGGTACCATTAATTTATTTTTTTTATTTGAAGTTATTTTTCCTGCATTCTGGATCCTTAAGACAACACGCCCTGCAATAAAATTAATTATGTAGGTAATTGCAAATAAAACAAGGCCAACAGCAAATGCAGCACTAACAGCTAATCCAGGAGGTATGTCACCAGTTGCTACTTGTGCTATATAAGCGGTCATGGTTTGAACTTGACTTAAGGGATTTAAGGTAAGTCTTGCGACATTACCGGCGGCTAGTGCCACTACCATAGTTTCTCCGAGGGCCCTTGCCAAGCCTAGTAGTATTGAAGCAATAATACCGCTTGAAGCTGCAGGCATTACGACTTTAATTGCTGTTTCCCATTTTGTTGCCCCCATTGCAAGGCTTGCTTCTTTTAATTCTCTTGGAACGGCCCTCAAAGAGTCGTCAGAGACACTCACAATTATGGGAAGAATCATTACAGCCATTACAATAATAGCACTTGCAGCGTTAAAATAACTGGCCCCAAAATATTCTCTTAAGATGGGACTTATTACAATAAGTGCAAAGAATCCATAAACTATAGAGGGAACACCCGCTAAAAGCTCAATAATAGGCTTAGCTATAGAACTTGCTTTTTTATTTGCAAATTGGGTAAGATATAATGCAGCGCCTACGCCGAGAGGCGTTGCAATTAAAATTGAACCTCCAGCAATTAAAACTGTACCCGATAATAAAGGTAAAATGCCAAAACTTGGATCTGCCCCGTTTGGCGTCCATTTTGTACCAATAAAAAATTGAATAATACTTACTTTAGGACTCAAAAAAAAGTCAATAGAGCCATTCACCAAGGTATACAAGATAGCGAGGCTTACTACTATTGCAAGGCTTGCTGCAATAAACATCAGCTTGACTATCAAAGATTCTTTTAGATCCACTTTTTTGTGAAATGGATTATTTCCATTGAAGTATGCTCTATTGACTTTACCTAACATGTAGGCCACTCTTAATTAAGTTTTGAAAGTTGTGCTGGCATTATTGTTGGGTCAACTAAGGACACTTTGACATATCCAACTTGTGGTACTATTTTTTGTCCTTCTTCACTTAAGATGTATTTTAGGTATGCATTTATAGCTTTTCCCTTTTCAGAGGTCGTGTTTGGAATACCGTTTGTGTATATATGTAGAGGTCTTGCCATTGGGTATTTTGCTACGTTTTCAATTGAAGCTTCAACAAATGTATCTCCTGATTTTTTTGCTATTTTAACAACATGTAACTGCCCAGGATTTTCAATTATATATGCATATCCAAAGTATCCTATTGAATACTTGTTTGTTTTTATTGCGTCTAAAATTACATTGTCATCTGCACTTGGATTGTATACTCCATCGCCTGCTTCAAGTCTTGTCTTTGCAACTTGAGTTGCTTTTCCCCAGTCTTTAATTATGCTCTCAAAGAAGTAATCGTATGTTCCGCTGGCTTCATCCGGTGCATATATTGTTATTTTTTCGTGTGGTGCTCCCTTTTCCTTTAATCCTGGAACTTCATCCCAGTAGACTGCAGGGCTGTCGCTTGTGAATATCTTGTAAAGCTGGTCATATGTAAGTTCATTTGCCCATGTGTTCTCTTTGTTAACTACTACAGCTAACACGTCATATGCTACAACCCATTTTGTTGGGAGAACTCCATTACAAGCAGCTGTTGCAGTACCATCTGAAGAAACTAAAGTTTCATCGCAACCTACGCTCTTATAGTCAGAACTTTTCATTAATCTGCTTGCATCTCCTAAATCTGCCTCTCCTTTAAGAAGAGAATTTAATCCGTGACTTGATCCTCCGCCAGATACAGATATCTGTGCACCTTCAAATTGTTCAGCCCAAGCTATTGCCAAAGGCAAAACTGTGCTTGATCCGGTCTGGTTAAGTTTTACTGTTGATGACTGTGTTGATGGATTTTGGGTACAGCCAGAAAAGACCATACCAAAAACGATAACGGCCATCAATAAACCAAATACTCCAATTCTTTTTTTATTCATGGTTAATCACCGAATTAATTAAATTCAAATGTATTATAACAGTTCTCGACTTAAAGTATATAAGAATACTTATCAAAATATTTTCTCAATATCTATATATATTTGGAAATATATATACAGAAATATTTATATAATCAATAGTTATCAATAAATCGATAAAATGGAAATAAGAAAAGTTCAAATCACCGGTGGTTCTTCTTATGTCATAACCTTACCTAAGGATTGGATTAAATCTTTAAACATAAAAAAGAATGATTCACTCGGCCTTATGGTCCAAAAGGATGGAACACTGCTTGTAACTCCTGATAAAGTAATTGAGAAAAAAAGAAAACAGAAAGAGTTTATTGTTGATTCTGATACCGACAAAACATACCTATTCAGGCTACTTGTAGGCGCTTATGTTATGGGTTATTCTGATATCGCGATTAGATCAAATGATGCAATGCCACCACAGATTAGAGAATCTATAAGGATGTTCACCCAGATAGCAATTGGCCCCGAGATTGTTGATGAAGAATCAAATCTTTTCGTTGTAAAAGATCTATTAAGCCCAATGGAAATGCCTTTTGAAAAGACTGTCAAGAGGATGTACTCTCTTGTTGAAAGCATGCATAGAGATGCAATTAAATCTCTAAAAACTAACAATAAAGAGCTAGCAGAAAATGTTGTTTCTAGGGATTTTGAAGTGGATAGGCTTTACTGGCTTGCAACACACCAATATAATGTGATTCTTACAGACATAATGCTTTCAAAAAAGATGGGCCTAAGCCAGGAAGAGGCAAGTTACTTCTTTTTAATCAGCAGGATTTTAGAGAGAATTGGGGACCACGCATCTATACTTGGCGAAAATGTGATAAAAGTTATAGATAAGCTAAATCCAGATTTAATCAAAGATATAGAATCAGCAAGTATTTTGGCATTAGAGATCTTCTCCAAGAGCTTAGATTCTCATTTCAAAAAGAATATCAAAAAAGCAAATGAGAATATTGATGCTGTTGAAAAACTAGTGGAGAAATGCGAAGAAATTAACAATAAAGCCTTAAATCTTGGGATTGAAGCAGTTCCGGTAGTTTATATAGTTGAGAGCATTAGAAGAACAGGCGAATACTCTGGAGATATCTCAGAACTTACAATTAATTATTTGATATTAAAGAATTAAATTTATTTTATTCCTTTAATAAAATTTTTTAATTTATCTTCGTAGTTTGACTTAAGGTCTTTACCTGTGATCGTCAGCTTCGATGCTGGGGTAATCCCAATATAGTCTTCCATGTCTTCAAATGTTTTAATATCTCCTGAACTGCCACAAGTGCAAAAGAAAGCTACATTCTTGAACTTGCCTTTATTCTCATTAATATATGTTCTAACTGCTGGCGCCATAAGCCCTGCCCATATTGGAGTTCCAATGGCAACTAGATCGTATTTAGCCGGGTCTGTGTTTATTTCTTTTATTGAAGTGAGTTTTCTAGAATGGGCGTCTCTGCCGGAAATTAGCCAACCTATTATGCCCTTTCTATTCTTAGTATCTACTATTTCTTCAACTTCACACTTAATCTTATCAGAAATATCTTCTGCTATCTTTTTCGTGTTGCCGGACCTAGAATAATAAACAACAAGTGTTTTCATGAAAAAAGCTTGTTTTCCCTTTATATAAACCTTGTGACATAAAAAAATCAAATGAAAATGCCTTTAAAGTAAAAATCAGAAAGGGAATAGTAATTGATTAGTTAGAGGTAAGTCTTATATAGCCCCGATAATACTTATTTTCTGGACGAGCGAAAAGTAAGGCCATTCATTTTTTAAAATGGAGGAGATATAAATAATTGAGCCACAGATTAACTTTCCTGTCGAAGACAGAGATGATGAGCAGCCTATCTTCATTCCTGAAGAAGACTACGACGAAGATTAAAATAAATTATAATCTTTTTTGATAAAACTTATGTTTAAATCAATAATGTAAGAATTCTTAGAATAACATTATACTAACCGAAAACTATTTTAAGAATATATTCTCTATATGAAAAGGGGGGCTTTTAT
>JABLXD010000020.1 GCA_013178285.1 Methanofastidiosum sp. | reverse complement strand
AAGAACTCATCATCTCAACTAAAGGACCTTTTACTGCCCTTCCTTGGATTAACGGAGAAACCCCCACCACGTATTTTTCTCTTAATATTTTTTTAATTCCTTTTAGAGATAAAATAGTTCCTATACTAACTAAAGGATTTGAAGGTGGAAGAATAATCCAATCTGAAATATCTAACGCTTCTAAGAATTCTTTAGATGGTCTTGCATTTTCTATGCCTTTGTAAATAATATTCTTTATGTTGCCCTCTGGCCTTCTTATATAATACTCTTCAAAATGAATTGTTTTAGAATCTAATTGGATGTGTGTTTGGAAGAAATCATCTGACATAGGTATCACAGGTATACTGACTCCAAATTTCTTACAGAGTTCATTTGTTACTTCAGTTAATCTTTTTCCATTGTTCAAAAGTTCTGTTCTCTTTATATGAACTGCTAGATCTTTATCACCCAACATTATCCAGTCTTCATATCCTAAAGATTTGAGGTATTTCTGACAGGTAAAAGTATCATTTTTTATACCCCAACCTTTTCTTAAATCAAGTTCACCTGAAAGAGTATACATGATAGTATCTACGTCAGGAGAAATATGCAAACCATAAATCTTAATATCGTCTCCAGTATTGGCGATAACAGAAAATTCATTAGTCACTCTAGAGAGCCCATCGATAAATTTTGCCCCGCCACCACCACCAGAAAGAACTGTTATCATATTACCACCCATTTATGTGGATTACATCATTTAGATTTCTTCTTTTTGGTTTAATTGGATCCTCATCAGGTATGCCAATTATTAGGATCTCCTGGGGCAATATATGGCTAGGTATTTTAAGAACATCCCTGACATCATCTGGACAGAAAAGAGGCGCGCATAGCCACAAGACTCCTAATTCATTTTCTGTGGCTTTTAGTAGTAGATTTTCTGAGGCCAATGCAACGCTCTGTATCCCCATTATAAATTCGGCATTATCTCTTTCGTCTCCATATTTTTCTACTTTTGAAGTATCAAAACATGGTATAACAATAAGGGGAGCATTGATTATTCGTTTCTTAGATAAATTAACTCTTTCTTGGATTTCAAGAGGGGACCTGCCATCTTTAGTCAAGTTTTTAATCCAAGTAGATGTCATCTTAAAAGACAACTTTTCTTTGACCTCATTTGAATCAATTAGAATAAACTCCCAAGGTTGAAAATTATGGGCTGAAGGTGCTTGAGTTGCCGCTACAATTAAAGAAAGGATATCTTCTTTTTCAATTTTGATATCCTTAAATTTTCTTATCGTTTTTCTTTTAGTTATTGAATCAAAGCCCATAATTTCCTCATTTTTATTTGAAATATCTTCTTACTTCTTCAACAACTATTCCGCCTAAAGCAACTAGTGCAATTAAGTTAGGTATGGCCATAAGACCATTAAACATGTCTGATATATTCCACACTATATCTACGTAAGTAACTGATCCGAAAAATACTGTAAATAAGAAAACTATCTTATATAGATATTTTTTCTTGACCCCAAAAAGGTATTCAAAACACTTTTCACCGTAGTATGACCATCCCAGTATAGTTGAATAACCAAATAGCACAGAGCATAAAACTATTACAACTGTTCCAAATATGCCTAAAGTCTGAGCAAAAGCCGCACTTGTTAAAGCAGAAGAGGTAAGATCTCCGCCCCATATGTCTAAGTTACTCTCAAGTATGACAAATCCAGTCATTGAACAAAGTATTATTGTATCAATAAATACTTCAACAATTGCCAATGTACCTTGTCTCACAGGATGGGGAGTTTTTGCTACAGAGTGAGCTATTGGGGCACTCCCTAATCCAGCTTCATTTGAGAATACTCCCCTTGCTATTCCAAATCTTATTGCTCTGGAAACTGCGAATCCTGCCACCCCCCCAGTAAATGCTGTAGGAGAAAATGCGTAACCTACGACTGAAGCAAATGCATAAGGTATCCTATCAAAGTGTATCAATATAATGATTAATGCAGCCAAGACATATAATAAACTCATGAAGGGCACTAAGTAAGATGTAACTTCACCTATTCTTTTAATACCACCAAATATAACAAGAGCAGTTACAAATACTAAAATTACCCCAAGTATTGCCGAGGCCATAAATACCTCCCCAAAAACTGGGATAGAAATTATGCTGCCTTTGCCCACATTAGAGATTATGGCCAAAATAACAGAGTTGGCTTGTGCCATGCTACCTATACCAAAGGACGCGATTACTCCAAAAATAGAGAAAAGAATTGCCAATACTTTTGCATCTATATTGTATTTTTCTTTGAATCCTTTTTGGATATAATACATTGGCCCTCCAGAATACTCTCCATCAGGGTTTTTCTCCCTATACTTTACACCTAAAACAACTTCAGAAAATTTTGTGGCCATGCCTACAATTGATGTAACCCACATCCAAAAAAGTGCACCTGGTCCCCCCATCACAATAGCAGTGGCAACTCCTGCAATGTTGCCTGTTCCAACTGTTGCAGAAAGAGCTGTTGTAAGTGCCTGAAATGAGGGAATATCTCCTTGAAGATCCTCTTTCTTAAATGCACTTTCTAATAAATTCTTAATCGATAATATAAGTCTTCTAAACTGTATACCTCTCAAAATAACTGTGAGATAGATACCAGTTCCGACAAGTAATACTAACATCATAGGTCCCCAAATAATAGAATCTAAAGTCCCTACCAAACCTGAAATAAATTCTAAAACGCTCATATCTATCGAAAAAACTTTATAAATATCATTTAAAAAATTATCCAAAAATAGTGGGCCCACTGAGATTCGAACTCAGGACCTCCGCCGTGTAAAGGCGACGTCATGACCAACTAGACCATGGGCCCGCAAGTTATCGTATTAAAATTAATATATAAGTCTTATGATTTTTTTCCGGTCATAGACTCAATTTCAACTCGAATAATGCATGTTTTATCTATTTCTCCCGGGGAATATTCAAAACTCCCATTAAGATAATGGGACATAATTACATTTAGAGCTTGCTTTTTTTCTTTAGAATCAGAAATGAAATAGGCTTTGCCAAATCCAATGACACTTTTGTATTTCATAGAGCAGCCGCACGCAATTTCAGATGAAACAAGCTCTGTGTCTATATCGACTTCGAAAGCGACATTATTATTTTTGTTTAAGATATCTATTTTCTTTCCTTTATTTGAGCAGTGCAAATAAATACATTTATCTTTGTAACCAAAGTTTAATGGAACAATATAAGGAATATTATCTTCACATAAAGCTATTCGTAATACATTAGCTTTATTGAGTATTTCTTCAATTTCTTTAAAACTCTTAATTTCCCTATCTTTTCTATTCATGAAAAAAAATATATAATTCTATTATTTATGGCTTTTCTATTTGAATTATGGGAAAAGATAATTAGTAAAATTTAAATATATTAAACACTAAAATATAGGTATGTCGTTCCAAAATTTAAAGAATATTAAGGAAAGAGAAATCTTTCCAGGATATAAAGCCAAATTTGTACACTCCGAAAATATGACTTTTGCGCACTGGACGATTGAGGAAGGATCGTCATTTCCAGAGCATTCTCATGAGCATGAGCAGGTTCTAAGTATGTTAGAAGGAAAACTTGAACTAAAAGTGGGAAGAGATACTAAAATATTAATGCCAGGGGACATAGCGATTATCCCTTCTAATGTACCGCACTCCGGCAAAGCGATAAAAAAGACGAATGCAATAGATGTCTTTTACCCAGTTAGACAAGACTATGTTTAATTTTAATTCTAAATAAAGAATAATTTATTTTTCTAATTACTTTTATCCAGTAATGTTTATATACTAAGTCTAAGAGTGAACCTCTGTGATTTCAATAGGGATACTCTTAGTAGTATTTTCTTTGATTGCGATAAGGCAAGTTGGAAAAATTAAATTAGAAATATGGCAAGTAATGTTCTTCGGGGCTTTTGCTTGCCTTATTACGGGTCAAATATCGCCAAATGAAGCCTTTAGGTCTATTAATCTTGATGTAATCCTTTTTCTGTTTGGGATGTTTGTGGTGGGTGTTGGGCTTGAAGAAAGTGGATATCTTTCCCATATTTCATACAAAATCTTTAAGAGGGCAAAAACTCCTGACGAGTTATTATTCCTAATTCTTTTTGTTATTGGAACTGCCTCTGCATTTTTGATGAATGATACTCTCGCAATAATCGGAACGCCTGTAGTTCTTCACCTAAGTAGAAAACATAAGACTTCTCCAAAACTACTACTCTTGACTTTAGCCTTTGCAGTTACTATCGGAAGTGTAATGAGTCCAATTGGAAATCCTCAGAATCTTCTAATAGCCCTAGAAGGAAATATAAAAAATCCCTTCGTATTATTCTTTAAATATCTTTTAATCCCTACGATGATAAATTTGGCCGTTGCATTTTTCTTGTTGAGATTTTTCTATAAAGATAATTTCCATACTAATCCACTTAATCATTCAGAAGAGCCAATAAAAAATAGGAGGCTTGCGATTCTATCCAAAGTTTCCCTTTTTCTCATTGTAGCAATGATTCTCCTGAAGATCTCTATAGTAACTTCTGGGGTAAACATTGATTTTAGACTAACATATATCTCTCTAGTTGCTTCTTTGCCCATACTTATTTTTGCACAGAATAGATATGAAATTCTAAAAAATGTAGACTGGAAGACATTGATATTTTTTGTATCGATGTTCATCTTGATGCAAAGTGTTTGGAACAGCGGATTCATTCAAGAAATAATAAGCAATATGGATCTAAATATAACAAATCTAGTGATGATCTTTATTGTGAGTATAGTGCTAAGTCAGTTCATTTCAAATGTTCCACTTGTTGCATTGTACCTACCAATGTTACTTGAAGCTGGCGCTTCTTCAAAAGAGATGTTAGCACTCGCTGCAGGTAGCACCATTGCAGGCAATTTATTCATTTTAGGAGCGGCAAGCACAGTCATTATCATTCAGAATGCAGAAAAGAAGGCAAATGAAACTATTACCTTCTTTGAGTTTGCAAAAATAGGTATACCTATGACTACACTTAATACCCTAGTATATTACTTATATCTTTCTCTATTTTAATTATTTAGATTTGCACTTTACTATGCCACGTTTATGGAAATACTTCTGGTGGTACTCCTCCGCCCTATAAAATATACTTTCAGGCATAATCTCTGTTACTATTTTTTTACTAAATCTACCAGATTTTTCAAGTTTTTCTTTATATGCCAATGCTTTATTTTTCTGCTCCTCGCTATGATAGAATACAATTGACCGGTACTGGCTTCCAACATCTGGGCCTTGTCTATTAAGGGTCGTTGGATCATGTATGTTCCAGAATATTTCTAAAAGTCTTTCATAGGATACTACTTCAGGGTTAAACTCGATTAGTACAGATTCTGCATGTCCTGTCCTGTCTGTGCATACCTCTTCATAGGTTGGATTTTGAGTATGGCCTCCAGAATACCCCACCTGTGTTGATATGACTCCATCTATCTGGCAGAATGCTGATTCTATCCCCCAAAAACATCCGGCCGCAAATGTTGCTTTTTGATTTTTGCTCATGCCTTATATAGATAGTACTATTACTTAATTCTATTTATTATAAATAAAAAACGAGTCTAAATCTTATTATATAATTAAAAAGAAGAAGAAAATAAAAAAATCTTAGTATGTTTCACACTGCCTTTCAAAATAGGCTTTCTCGTGATTGCAGGATGGGCAAGCCTCTGGGGGTTCATTCCCTTCATGAATGTATCCACACTTCCTGCATACCCAGACAACTTTTTCTTTCTTTTTGAAAAATGTCCCTTCTTGAAGCTCTTTTAGGAGTTTTTTATATCTGCCTTCGTGGTGCTTTTCTGCTACGGCAATTGCCCTGAGTCTTGTTGCTACATCTTTAAATCCTTCTTTCTCAGCTGTGTCTGCAAACTCGGGGTACATTTTAGTGTATTCGTAGTTTTCACCATCAATTGCACCTTTTATATTTTCAATTGTATTACTAAGAATTAAAGGAGCTTCAGCTTCTACTTTTATTTCAGTAGGACTTCCTTCATTCTTTTTTATATCGTTAATCATTCTAAAGAGCCATTTGGCATGCTCCCTTTCATTGTCTGCTGTTAGGAGAAAGATCTCAGATATTTCATCGTAACCTTCTTTAGACGCTATCTTAGAGTAGATTGTATATCTGTTTCTTGCCATACTTTCCCCAATGAAAGCCTTAGTCAAATTTTCTAAAGTTTTGCTCATTATATCCCTCTATTATTAAAATGAAGAACTACTATTAAAATTTTCTCTTATTTTTCATAAAGAATTAAGCAATTATAATCATAATCCTAAAATATTTTTTGTTCAGCTTGAATTTATAGCTTGTAATTGGGATTATTGGAAAAGTTATTTAAATTTGAATTTCAAATAAGTTCAAGGTGTTTTTTAATGATGCCACTTGACGGAATAAAAGTATTAGATTTTACAGGAGCTTTATCTGGGCCTTACTGTAGCATGCTTTTAGGAGATATGGGAGCGGAAGTTATTAAGGTTGAAAGACCAAAAAGAGGGGACGACTCTAGGGGTTGGGGGCCTCCATATATTTCGGAAAACTTGAGCACTTATTTTGCAAGCATAAACAGGAACAAAAAAAGTATTAGTTTAAATATTAAGGATCCGGAAGCCAGGGAAGTAGTAAAGAAACTAGTAAAAAATTCTGATATTCTTTTAGAAAATTTTAGGCCCGGCACTATGGAGAAGTTAGGTCTTGGATATGAAGAGATGAAGAAAATCAATGAAAAATTGATCTACTGTTCTATTTCTGGTTTTGGTCAAGATGGGCCATATAAATTCAAACCTGGTTATGATCTTATTTTACAAGGAATGGGTGGGCTTATGAGTGAGACTGGTGAGCCAAATGGAGGTCCTGTAAAAATAGGTATTGCAGTGACAGATATCTCAGCTGGTATGTTTGCCTGTTATGGTATCCTTAGTGCAATTATTGCAAGATCAAAAACAGGGAAAGGCCAATTTATTGATACTTCAATGCTTGACTGTCAAGTTTCATGGCAAACTTATTTTGCAACGGGGTATCTTTTTGCAGGAAAAATTCCTTCAAGAATAGGTAGCGCCCACTCATTCATTTGTCCTTACCAGTCTTTTAGAACTAAAGATATTTTCATTAATGTTGCAGTTGGAAATGAAGATATGTGGAAGAAATTTTGTGAGGTACTTGAACTTGATATTGCAGAACATGAAAAATTTTCAGATAATGGAAAACGTCTAAAGAAGAGGGATGAACTTGTTAAAATAATAGAAGAGGTTCTTGTAAAAAAATCTGGAGATGAATGGTTAGTTCTTCTCGAAAAAGCTGGAATACCTTCTGGTCCCATTTATACTATTGATAGGCTATTAAATGATCCTCAGGTAATACATAGAAAAATGATTGAAAAAGTAACTAATCCCTTATATGGAACTATAAAAATCCCAGGATTGCCTGTAAAATTATCTGAAACAGGTGGCTCGGTGAAGCTACCGCCCCCGGTACTAGGGGAACATTCGGAAGAAATATTGGAAAGTCTTGGATATACAAAAGAACAGATAAAATCATTCAAAGAAAAAGAAATAATCTAACATACTCTTGGAACAGGATCTGCTATAGGAGATTCTAGTATTCTCTTTCCTCCGATTATTGTTTCAAGTAATACTTTTTCCCCTTTCTTTACTTCCCCTATGATAGCAGCATTTTTTCCAAGTTTATCTTTTCTCAAAATATCAAGAACTGTTTCTGCATCTTCTCTACTAGCAGCTACTAAGACCTTACCTTCACATGCAATTTCCATGTAGTTTAGGCCCAGAATATCACATATGGAAGAAACTTCCTCTCTCACTGGGACATTTTCTTCTTTAATCTCAATTCTTAAACCTGATTTTTTTGAGAATTCATTTAACGCGTTGGCAATTCCGCCCCTTGTTGGATCTTTCATTGCATGAATGTTATAAGGGAGAATTTTTTCAATCATTTTATTCAAAGGAGCAACGTCTGATTTTATATTGGAGAGGAAGGATATATCCTCCCTAACAGAAAGCATTGAGGCGCCGTGGTCTCCCACAGTTCCCGATACTATAATCAAATCACCTTCTTTTAGTCCTTTATCAGAAAGTAAATTCTTTGTATAACCGACGCCAGAAGTGTTAATAAAAAGATCATTGCCTGCAACTTTGGTATCTCCGGTAATTAATGGAACGTCTGCCTCTTTCAAAGTTTCATTCATAGATTTTATGACTTTACGAAATTGATCTGTGGGGAAACCCTCTGGTAAGATAACTCCTGAGGAAAGAGCAAGTGGTTTTGCGCCCATAACTGAGATATCATTTATTGTTCCAGAAACAGAAAGCCTACCGATATCGCCACCTGGGAAAAAAAGAGGGGTGACTGTATGAGAATCTGTTGTAAAAACAATATGGCCTTCACAAAAGGGTATAGTGCCAGAATCGTCCATATCGGAAAGGCCTAGACCTCCTGTTACTTTATTCAAGGAAAAGCCTTTAACATAGAGAGATTTGATCATTGCCTCCATCATCTCCCCGCCTCCTCCATGTTCAGACTTAATTATATCAGAATTAAACTCGTCCATATGAAATTACAGTATGGGAAAACTTTATAAACATTGTTAGACCTTTAAGGCAAGATATAAAGGTGATAATGTGTCAATTTGGCAGGCTAGATCAAAAAGAAAATCTACTGGTGGAAGACTAACACAAGCGAGAAAAAAACTTAAGAGAGAGCTCGGTAGAGAATCAACATTTACTGTAATTGGTGAAGTTAACAAAAAGAAAGTAAGATGCTTCGGTGGAACTGAAAAGATGAAGATCATGAAGACAGACTATTCTAATCTCCTAACAAAAGAGGGATACAAGAAAGTTAAAATTACTGGAGTTACTGACAATCCCGCAAACAGGCACTTCGTCAGAAGAAGCATTATTACAAAGGGGGCAATAATAACAACAGAACTTGGAAAGGCCAGAGTTACATCAAGACCTGGACAAGATGGAGTTATTAACGCCGTTTTAATTGAATAATTTTCTTTTTGAATTTATTTGACGCTTTTTTTAGAGAAAAGTTTAAATAAGACTTTTTATTATTAATTTTAAGTTTTATTTTTGCCTTTTTCGGCAATCCAAGGAGGTATAATTATGAGAGAGCCAGAAGAACTTCCTCTAGCTCCCCTTGAAAGACTACTTAGAAAAGAAGGGGCAGAAAGAGTTTCAGAAGACGCGTGTAAAGTGTTGGGTGTTGCTCTTGAAGATTACTCAAGAATAATAGCAAGAAAGGCCAAGGATTACTCAGCTCATGCTAAAAGAAAGACTATAAAGGCAGAGGACATAGAACTTGCCTTAAGGGATTTAAATATTTAATTTTTTTCTTTAACGAATAGAAAATTTTATATTTTAGATTATTCCCCGATTGGTGAGGCAAATGGAAAAGAAAATTAAAAAATGTGCACAATGTCAGACTGATTTTGATATAAAAGACAAGAATCGTATAGTCCTAGAGTTGTGGAAAGATAAAAAACACCTCACTAGACTTTATTTTTGCAGTAAGAACTGTTTTGTTTCTTTCTTAAAGGATAAAAAAGTCATATGAGGCATTGTATGTCAAAAGAAAAACTGAAAAGTATAAGAAGATCTTTGTTGGAGCAAAAATATAGATTTGACCTTGGTAGGCAATTTCTAGTTTATGTTAACTTTGCACTTCTTATAATAGCAGCATCAGATAAGATTAAACTTATAATTGATCTAAAAACTACAGAGCTTTTATTGATATTAGTTCCACTATCTTTTGTAGCAACTTACATACTAGGATACATTCTTGACAAATTTGTCAAGTTTCCACAGGCAACACAGATGGTAGAGGCAAAAAGAAGCCCATATACATTGATGACTCAGGAAAAACTTGACAAAATTATAGAATTACTTGAAAAACAATAGGAAAAACTTATATTCAAACAATGCTATAACATTATATTATAAGGGGATTTTATGGGTAAAATTGCGGCAACTCGATTAAGAGACAAAATGATTGTAACAGAACAGGGGCACGAAATAGGGACCCTTTTTGACATGGTCATAAATGAAGATACTGGAGAGCTCATAGCTCTCGTTGTGGAACCTACAACGGATGTTATTTTAGACAATATGATTACAGACAAGGAAAATCTAGTCCTTGTTCCTTTTAGTGCCGTAAGGGCAGTTAAGGACTTCATTATTGTTGATGTCAGAAGGATTCCAAAGAAGAGTGAAAGGGTCGGAATGTTTGCAAAGGTTCCCGAATAAATTATTTTTTTATCTTCTTTTCTATTCTAATTTTAAGGATTTTCTGCATTATCAAATAGGCTATGGCAAAAATAATTGCCCCCGCTATTGGAGTTTTAATATCATTATTCTTTAGTAAAAAAAAGTTGAATGACGTGAAAAAAACAAAGTATAAAAGTGCCAAGAGAATTGAATACAATATGGGATTAATCTCATTTAATCGCATGTATTATTTTCTTTTATTTAGCTTATAATTCTAGCTCTTGTAATAATATATCTAGATAATTATTTATTCTAATAATGTCAAATATATTCATGAAACTACTTGGATTAATTGGGGGTATGAACTGGCAGTCTACAATAGAGTACTATAAAATTTTAAATGGGCTCATCAATGAGAAGCTTGGAGAAAATCACTCTGCAAAAGTTGTACTATATTCAGTTGATTTTGAAGAAATTTTAGCTCTAGAGATGGAAAATAGGTGGGATTTGGTAAAAGAAAAAATGGTAGATATCTCTGTATCGCTTGAAAAAGCTGGCGCAAAAGGGATTGTAATATGTTCAAATACTATGCATTTGATAGCAGAAGATCTTCAAGACAACATAAATATACCAATAATAAATGTCATTGATGCGACAGCTGAGGAGATACAAAAGAATATGATTAAGTCAATAGGCCTTCTTGGAACAAAGTTTACAATGGAAAGGGATTTCTATAAGAAACGATTAGAAAGCAAATATGGGTTAAAAGTGTTGGTTCCGGATCATGAGGATATAGAGCTAATAAATGATATAATCTATAAGGAGCTTGCTCAAGGAAAAGTTTATTTGAACTCCAAAAAGGAAATAAAAAGAATAGTCGAAAAGCTTGTTATTGACGGTGCAGAAGGGATAATATTGGGTTGCACTGAACTTCCAATGATAATTGATCCTAATGAAACTGATTTGCCCCTATTTGATACCTTAAAGATTCATATGAACAAAGCTATGGAGTTCTCATTATAGGGCTAATAAGAGTAAAATATATTAAGGGGTCAAAAAAATCTTGTGAATAGAGGAATCAGCATGAAAAAAGAAAAAATTAAGGAACAGAAGAAGAGTCAGAAAAAATTCAGATCCGAAGGAACAAATATGCTTATTGGTGTTGGTTTGGGTGCTGTCTTTGGCCTAGTATTTAACAATTTTATACTAGGGGCAATAATGGCAATAATAGTGGCAACTGTATTAGAAATAGGCGTAAAAGACAAATGATATTCAACAAAGTTTTCTCTGATTAACAGAACTTTTAATATTGGATAAAGTTTTCCATTCTGTCCTCACAAAATCAGGAAAACTATTATTTATTTTATAGTAATCTTCAAGGAATCTTATGGTTTTTGGGTCACTTGGATAGCCACTTCCAAATGAAAAGCCTGAATCTTCTTCTATTTTTTTAATTAGTTCGTCCCTCTTTACTTTTGCTAGTATTGAAGCGGCTGCAACCATTGGATATTTATCTTCGGCTTTATGAGAGGCTATTACTTCGCACGACACGAATTCATTTCCTAATGACTCTTTAAGATTTCGAGAAAATCTATCTGCATCAACGTCACATGAATCACATATCACTTTTTTTATTGGTATATTGAGGCCAAGTATGGCTTCCTTGAAAGCAACTAGCTCAATATCATTTAGACTATATTTCTTCATTTCAGTATTTAGAAAATTAGGCGATAGGATCCTAAAGAAATGCTTTCCTGGAAGGCCCAATATTTCTAAGAACAAATCTTCTCTTCTTTTTGCAGTGAGCTTCTTTGAATCCTTGACTTCAAGAGACTCAATTAGATTAATTTTATCTTCGGGTATCGAGAAAGAAGCCACTACTAGTGGCCCTATAACTGGCCCTCTACCTGCTTCGTCCACTCCACACACATGCATTGTATTAAACCTCCGCAGATAGCAAAGCATGTCTCACAGCTTTGACACCGCTTAGGCCTTTTAATTCTGTTAAAAACTCTTTTACTTCTTTTGTTTCCCCTTTTAGAATGAATATTTCAAGGCAATTCTTTTCATCGAGATGGGTGTGTAAAGTTGTTTCAACTACGTGTTCATACTTATGGTGTATCGTATTCAATGGACTTTCAGACTTCTTACTCGAGATAACCATCCCTGTGACAACTAATGGTCCTTTTCCCTCTTCCCATACTTCAGTGGTGACATAGTCTCTCAAAGCCTCTCTAAAGAGTTCAGATCTAGTTGAGAATCCTTTTACTGGAAGTAATTTATCGAGTTTATCGAGCAGTTCATCATTTATTGATATGCTAATAACGGACATTATATCCCTTCTTAATTTTATGATTTTATAATTAAAGATTTTATTCCCAAAATTCCCAGATAAGATATTCCTGAAATAATAACTATTGTTGCTCCAGATGGTTGATTCAAAAAGAAAGACATAGCTATCCCAATAAGCATGTAGCACACACCTATTAAAGTTGAGAGAAATATCATCTTTTTGAGACTGTTCGTAAAAAGGCTTGCAGTTGCAGCAGGAAGGGTAAGGAGTGCCATTGCTAGGATTATCCCTACAACACTCACTAAAACTACAACCGTCAAGGCTACAAGGGACAGCAAAACAATGTAAGTTCTCATTACTGGAACATTTGTTACTTCTGAAAACTCCTCATCAAATGAAAAAGCAAGGAATTCATTATATCTGATAAATACAATAAGTACAATAATTATATTTAGGGCAATCATGATTACGATATCTATTCTCGAAACGGTAAGGATATTCCCAAATAAGTAACTGGCAAGATCCGGCACATATCCTGGTATTTGGTATATCATAAATAAACCAAATGCCATCCCAATTGCCCACATTGCTCCAATTAAAGTATCCTCACGTTGATATGCTTTTCTTGAAATAATTCCAAGTATAGAACTAGAGAAAATACTAAATAAAATGGCCGTTAAAAGAGGATTGTATCCTAAAAATAATCCAAGACCTATCCCACCAAATGCTGCATGGGATATTCCTCCAGATATGAAGACTAATCTTTTCACAATAACATAGGAGCCAATTACACCACATGCAATAGCGGCCAGTATGCCAGCCATTAAAGCGTTCTGGAAAAATACATATTGAAATACCATCAGTCTTCATGCTCCTTCAAAACTCTATGCGGTATACCATGACCTATCAACTCTATCGGGCATCCATATAATTTTTCAAATACTTTTGGAGGTATGTTCTTTTCACCGTGATAGTGAAGGGTCTTATTTATACAACCAATTGTTTTAACATGGGACGAAATAGCTCCAGTATCATGTGTTACTAGTATAATTGCCATCTTTTCAGAAAGCTCATGTAAGAAATCATAAAAATCAGTTTCTGCCTGAACATCTATGTTTGAAGTGGGTTCATCCAGAAGAAGTAATTTGGGTTCTGTTGCAAGTGCCCTTGCAATTAAAGCCCTTTGAAGCTGTCCACCTGATAATTTTCCAATTTGGGCATCCCTTAGTTCTTTAATTCCCATTATACCCATAGATTTTTCAGCAATTTTTCTATCATTATCTGAGTATCTTCTTAAAAAATCTGTATGACCTATCCTACCACTAAGAACAACTTGCTCAACATTAATTGGGAAGTTCCTATCAACTAAGGTATATTGTGGAACATACCCGACATATTTTCTACCTTCTCTTGGACTTTTGTTGAAAAGGGAAATATTACCTTCAGTAGGAATAAGAAGGCCAAGAATTATCTTCAGAAGTGTAGATTTACCTCCGCCATTAGGCCCTATTATTCCAAGAAAATCATCATCAAAAACTGTAAGGTTAATGTCCTCTAAAACTCTATGATCTCCATAGTCAAATGATATATGTTCCAACTTGATTATTTCTTTTTTCATAATATTACTGATTTTTTATTTTGTTTGCGGTAATTTTAAGATTATCTATGTAGTTTTCTGCAAGAGGATCAATCACTTCAGTTTTTCCACCAATCTCCTTCGTGATTATATCGGCTGCTTTACTACTAAACCCGGGAGATACAAATATCGTCTTAATATTCTCTTCTTTTGCCTCTTCTATTATTTTAGCAAGTGATTGTAAAGTAGGCTCTTTTCCTTCAATCTCAATTGGAATTTGAGTCAAGTTATAATCCTTTGCAAAATACCCCCATGAGGGGTGGAATATCATGAAAGACCTATTCTCTAGACCTTCCAGCTCATTTTTTATGTATGTATCTGCTTCATCTAACCTAACCAAATAATCATCCCTATTCTTCAAGTAGTATTCTTTATTAGCTGGGTCAACGGCCACGAGCCCCTCGTATATGTTTTGAATCATTATCTTCCCATTTCTTAAAGAAGTCCAGATATGGGGGTCTTTCCCACCTTCTGCTTCATTATGAATTTCATCTTCATGATTGTGTTCTGTCATCCCAATTAATTCTATTCCCTTAGAGCTATCTAAAACATACATATTCTTATTAAGATCCCTTATCTTACCCATCGATTTTATCTCAAATTCAATGCCTGAACCAACCATTACGTAAATCTTTGCTTTGGATAATTCAGTCAGTTGATTTGGTTTTAAATCTGCAGTATGTGGATCGCTGCCCTGAGGGACAAGTATATTCACATTAACCTTTTCTCCTCCAATTGCCTCAATCATTTCTTTTTGGGGAGATATTGTCGCATATACAATCAATCTTCCGTCAGAATCTGTTTTTTCATTCGCACACCCTAATGAAAAAGAAATTGTTAGCACCAATAAAATAGAAAGAAAATATTTATTCATGATAGGCCTCTGTAATAATATCGATGTAATAATATTTAAACTTTTCTATAATAAATATTAATAAAAAGTAGTTAATAATTTAATAAAAAAAATCAAGCAACAATTAATAGAAAACTATTAAAAGAGTTAGTTGTTCTCAAATTCGATGAATAAAAGATTAGGTTTTTCCTCTCTGGCATTCTATGAAGATAATCTAGAAAAAGCCCTTTCATGGGGGGAAAGCAATAATTTTGATCTTATGGAGATAGTTGCTGAAAACAATCATGCAATTGATGAAGAAACACTGCCCAAGATCAAAGAATTGTTATCTTCTTATAGTTTTGATTACACAGTTCATTCCCCTTTTTCTGATATAAACATATCAAGCCTAAACAAAAGTATTAGAAAAGAGTCAATAAGGCAAGTTAAATACTGTATATTTGCCGTAAATGAAATAGGCGGAAAGGTGATGACTTTCCATCCTGGAAGACATTCTGCAGCCACAAGCAAAGCAAAAGAGAATACAAAAGGAATACTATTTGATTCATTAAAAGAAATATCAGATTATAATAAAGATTATGGCGTCACTATTGCACTAGAGAATATGCCTGACACTTTTATTACAACGATGAAAGTTTCTAAAGAAGTATTGGAAGTTCTTGAAAATAAAGAGTTATCAGAGATTAAACATACGATGGATGTAGGCCACCTAGAAACTAATAACGTAGATATAGGAGAATATATCCATGATCTAAGAAAGTATCTCATTCACATCCATCTTCATGATAATTTTGGTGAATTTGATAATCACTTGCCACTTGGGGAGGGAAACATTAACTTCCCAAAAATATTCAGAGCTCTTAAAGATATTAATTACGCCGGCAGGATAATACTAGAAATGACAAAAACTGAAGATATCATTAAAAGCCGTAAATTCTTAGAAGATAAAAAATATTTTTTATAGTTTAATAACTATAAAAGCGGACATTCATATTCGCCATATTATTATTAAACTCAAATTCAGGCTTTTTGCCCTTTGGCTCAATAAATATTTTATCAAGGCCAGTCCAAAAGCTAAACCAACCACCTGGCTCTGTGATAATCAAGGGCAATTTAAATAAAAATTCTTCTTGGGTAATTAATAAAGTCGAAATTAAGGCCAATGAAAATCCAATAAGGATCCATTTTCCTCCATCCCTCCTTGTCTGTTTCAACTCCATTTGTTTTTCTTTTACCTGATTCTGAAAGTAATCTTTCAATCTTTTTTTGATCATAGTTTCTTTGGCAGCCTTTCTTTTGTTTTTTGGTACAAGTAATCTCAATTCGAGCACTGGTGATTCGGTTTTTATGCCCCTAACAGCCCTCCTGCACTCAATCAAGAAATCGTTAGATAGTCCCCTTGAAGAGTAAGGTCTTGGGTCAAAATCTGAGAATATATCATCATATGAATCAAGTATTAGACTAACATTTTTCTCACGTAAGATAATTTTTGGGTCTTCACTTTCCTCAATGTTTGATTCATTTTTCATGGCACTCGTTCTCATTATGCATAAGTTATTGAGTATAACTATTTAAGTTTTAGTTTAATATACTGTATGAGGATATATGTTGGAGAAAGAAGACAAAAGACACTGGTATGATGGAAAACTATACAACTATTTGATTGATCCTAATACTGGAGATACAAGAAAAATAATTTCAAGCCTAATTGAAAAGAATTCTAAAATCATAGATATTGGATGTGGGACAGGCTCCTTAGCATTTCACCTTTCAGAAAAAGGTAGCAATATCTTAGGAATAGAGCTTTCTAAAAGAATGGTAGAATATGCAAATTCCGCAAAAGAAGGGAAAAATATTCCAAATGTAAAATTTATTTACGGAAATGCAGAAAAAGTTTCAGTATTAACAAATGAAAGATTTGATTATGCTATTTTTTCTTTGTCTCTTCATGAAATGAAATCTGAAACTAGGCATAAGATCTTGGAAGAAATTAAGAAAGTCTCAGATAAAATAATTGTATATGATTATCTAGTTAGGCAATCTTTCTCCATTCAAGGAGCTAGTAATTCAATAATTGAATTTCTTGCCGGAAGAGAGCACTACCGGAATTACAAATCATTTCTGGAAGAAAATGGGGTTTATGGAATTTTAGAAAAGAATGGATTTAAGATTGAAAAGACAATTATTGACAAAGGGCATTACGTGTGTGTTAAGGCCAAATGTAAATAAACTTAAAAAGAAGGTATCTAAAAATTGAAAGAGTAAGAAGATTAAGGGATTTAAATGTATAAAGTTGTACTATTGAGGCATGGGGAAAGCACTTGGAACAAAGAAAACAGATTTACCGGCTGGACAGATGTAGATCTTTCTGAAAAAGGAATAACTGAAGCAAAAAATGCAGGGAAAGTATTACTAGAATCAGGGTACGTATTTGACATAGCTTTTACTTCTGTACTCAAGAGAGCAATAAGGACTTTATGGTTAACCTTAGATGAAATGGATCTCATGTGGATACCGGTAATCAACTCATGGAGGCTAAATGAAAGGCACTATGGTGCACTTCAAGGACTTAACAAATCAGAGATGGCCAAAAAATATGGGGAAAAACAAGTTTTAATCTGGAGAAGAAGTTATGACATAAGGCCTCCGGCTCTGGAAAAAAAGGATCAAAGATATCCAGGGTTCGATCCACGCTACACAGAGCTAACTGAAGATCAAATCCCTCAAAGTGAATGCCTTAAGGATACCGTTGAAAGATTTTTACCTTACTGGCACGAGACAATAGCGCCAACTATAAAGAGCGGAAAGAGAGTTCTAATTGCGGCCCATGGAAATAGCCTTAGGGCACTTGTTAAGTATCTTGATAACGTCCCTGAAGAAGAAATAGTAAGTTTAAACATACCCACGGGGATACCACTTGTCTACGAATTGGATAACAACTTAAAACCTATTAAACACTATTATTTGGGAGATGCTGAGGAGATCGAAAAAGCAATTAAATCTGTAGCAAATCAAGGAAAAGCGAAGAAATGATTAATACAAAGATTTATAAATAGATCTATGATTAAATTTTTTGGTACTATGAGTTTAAAGCCATCCAAAACAGCCAAAGTAGTCACAAAAGACTCTTTTCTTAAATTTTGGTGGTGGCGATACTAAGCGGCCTAACTTTAGGTTTTTCGCTTACTCATAGGGATTTTAGTATAAATTAGACATCTAGAGATTTTTAGAGGTCTTAGTTTATTTAGTTAAAATATTTTATAGATTTTTAAAAAAGTATTAAGGGAGGATAAAAAATGGAAAGAACCAAAATATTTTTGGACGAAAACCAAATGCCAAAAAAATGGTACAATATACAGGCAGATCTGCCAAAGGCTCTGCCGCCGGTATATAGTCCCAGAACCTTAAAACAGGCTACATTGGAAGAGCTTTCAGTACTCTTTCCAATGGAAATTCTAAAACAGGAAGTATCTCAAGAAAGATGGATTGATATTCCGCAAGACATACGTGATATTTATGCAGTATGGAGACCTTCTCCACTTTACAGAGCTCTAAGATTAGAGAAGGCCCTAAAAACCCCTGCAAAAATTTATTTCAAATGGGAAGGGGTTTCACCTGCAGGCAGTCACAAACCAAACACAGCAGTTGCACAAGCATACTATAATATGAAAGAAGGCACGCAAACGATAACAACTGAAACTGGTGCAGGCCAGTGGGGATCTGCATTAAGCTACGCAACGAGTTTATTTGACATAACGTGCAGAGTTTACATGGTAAGAGTAAGTTACGAACAAAAACCTTACAGAAGAAATCTAATCCACTTGTGGGGTGCAGAAGTATTTCCAAGTCCAAGCAATAAGACAAACGCAGGAAGAACTTACCTAAAAGATAATCCAGAACATCCTGGAAGTCTTGGAATTGCTATATCTGAAGCAGTAGAAGATGCAGCAACACATGAGGATACAAAATACTCTCTTGGAAGTGTTTTAAATCACGTTTGTATGCACCAGACAGTAATCGGTCTTGAAGCTAGAGAACAGTTAAAGATGGAAGAAAGATATCCAGACATAGTAATCGGTTGTGTTGGCGGAGGCTCCAACTTTGCTGGGGTTTCATTCCCGTTCATACACGATAAATTAAAGGAAGATAAAAAAGATCTAAGAATTGTTGGCGTTGAACCACACTCATGTCCAACTCTTACAAAAGGTCTTTATGCATTCGATTATGGTGACTCCACAAAGTTAGGTCCAATTGCAAAAATGTTTACTTTGGGTCATGACTTCATCCCCCCAGGCATCCATGCCGGAGGATTAAGGTACCACGGTGCATCACCTATAGTAAGTGCACTAAAAGATCAAAACATTATCGAAGCTCAAGCATACCACCAAACTGAAGTATTTGAAGCGGCAATGCTCTTTGCACAAACAGAAGGTCATGTTCCGGCCCCAGAAACTGCCCATGCAGTTAAATCTGTTATTGAAGAAGCAAAGAAGTGTAAACAAACTGGCGAAGAAAAGGTAATCCTATTCAATGCAAGCGGACATGGACACTTTGACCTTAAATCTTACGAACTCTACCTTCATGGCAAACTAACAGACTACGAGTACCCAGTAGAACTTGTAAAACAGTCTCTTAAAAAACTTCCAAACATCAAGGAGGATTAATCCTCCTATTTTTTTATTTTTGTGATAAAATGAAAACTCTTGGTTTTTTGGTCAATCCAATTTCTGGTATGGGGGGTTCAGTTGGGCTAAAAGGAACTGACGGACTATATGAAAAAGCCCTGGAACTTGGTGCAGAAAAGGTGTCAAAAAAGAGGGCAGAAGTATTTTTTGAATCACTTGGCAAAGTAAAAGATGTAAAATTTCTTGTTCCTTCTGGCGAGATGGGTGAAGACTTAATAAAAAACAAAGAGCTTGAATATGAAGTTGTTTATACAGTTAAGGGATTAACTAGTAGAGATGATACTCTAAAAACGATAGAAGAGTTCAAAAAGAGAAAAGTTGAGCTCATAATATTCTGCGGGGGAGATGGTACAGCAAGAGATATTTGTGAGGCCATCGGTAAAGATATTCCAGTTATCGGAATGCCTGCAGGAGTAAAGATGTTTTCATCAGTTTTTGCAATTAATCCAAAAGCCGCGTCAGATATCCTTAAAGCTTTTTTAGAAGGAAATTCTAAGTACAAAGATTCTGACGTATTAGATATTGATGAGGAAAGCTATAGGGCAGATAAATTCAAAATGAAGTTGTATGGATATCTAAAAACACCGTATATACCAAATTTGGTGCAAGATGCCAAGGCTTTATTTGAAGGCCACGACGAAGAAATGGCAAAGGATGGGATAGCAGTATTTGCAAGTGAATTTATGTCCGACGGTTCTTTGTATATAGTCGGTGCTGGTTCAACAACAGCAAAGATTGCAGAAGTTATGGGTCTGAAGAAGACAATGCTCGGTGTAGACTTAATAAAAGATGAAAAACTAATTGCAAGTGATGTCAATGAAAAGGCAATCTTAGAATATATCAAAGATGAAAAGAGTGTCAAAATAATAGTGAGCCCGATAGGGGCACAGGGATTTGTTTTTGGTAGAGGAAATCAACAGATTTCAAGTCAAGTTTTAAGAAAAGTTGGCAAAGATAATATTATAATTATTGCAACTCCTCAAAAATTAGAGAATACCCCTTTTCTATTAGTTGATACGGGCGATGATGAATTAGATAAAGAACTATCTGGTAAGACCCTTGTAGTCTGCGCTTACAGAATGGCCCAGAGAAAAGAAATAAGAAAAGATTAAATTTAAAAAGCATTAAAATCAGGTTATTCTGATATTATGGATGAATCTGTTGTCACTCCTTGGGAAGTCGAGGGAGAAATTGATTATAATAAACTAATTAAACAGTTCGGAACAGATATTCTAACTGAAGATTTATTGAATACAATAAAAAAATATACAGGAGATTTGCACCCTTTCCTTAGAAGGAAATTGTTTTTTTCTCATAGGGATCTTGGCTGGATTTTAAAGAAATATGAAGAGGGAGAAAAGTTTGCTCTTTATACAGGGAGGGGGCCTTCTGGCCACACCCACCTTGGACATCTAGTTCCATGGATATTCTGTAAGTGGCTTCAGGACAAATTCGATTGTGAATTTTATTTTCAGATGACTGATGATGAAAAGTTCATGATGAGGCCAGATCTTACGCTTGAACAAACACATGCTTTTGCCTATGAAAATGCTTTAGATGTCATCGCCTTAGGATTTGATCCAAAAAAGACCTTTATATTCTCTGATATTGACTATGCTAAAACGCTCTACAGAATATCAATCCAAGTTGCAAAGAATGTGACAACTTCAACAGCTAAAGCCGTATTTGGTTTCAAGAACTCAACTAATATTGGGATGGTTTTCTTCCCCTCTGTGCAGGCTGCACCTTGTTTTTTACCTTCAGTTCTTAAAGGATATAATGTTCCAGTTTTAATTCCAGCTGCAATTGATCAAGACCCTTACTGGAGAATAACAAGGGATGTTGCCCCAAAGCTTGGTTATTATAAACCCGCTGCCATACACAACATGTTCCTTCCAGGCCTTGAAGGGCCAAGCGGTAAGATGTCCGCATCAAAGAGCGATACCGCCATCTTTTCTGTTGACCCCCCAAAAGAAGTAGATAAAAAAGTAAAAAGGGCATTTACCGGCGGTGGCCAGACAGTAAAAGAGCACAAAGAAAAAGGTGGCAATCCCGGAGTATGCACAATCTACCAATATCTATACTTCATCTTTGAAGAGGATAATAAAAAGATAAAAGAAATACACGATGGTTGTAAGAGCGGAGAGGTATTCTGCGGAGAATGTAAGAATCTCTTAAGTGAGAAACTTGTTAAATTTATTACAAAACACCAAGAAAACAGGGAAAAGGCAAAAGACGTACTAGATAAATTCCTTCTAAAGGATTAAATCTTCTTCAGATAATATTTGTGGCCTTTATACTCTATTTCTTTTATTTTATTTTCGTTGATAAGGGACTCTATAAATTTCCAATTTGAATTGGCTTTTGTAAGATATGAATTAATTGCATCATCCCTCATGGGGTGAACTGAGACTATACTCAAAAGTTCTTCTTCAAGATTATCGGAATAGAAAAAATCATTTCCTTCGTAACCAAGTAACAATTCTGTGTTTAGATTATTATCATTAAATATTTGGTATGCTATATTGATATTTTCTTCATTTGGTATTTGTACTAATTTCTCAGCAGGCGGCCTTATTGGTACAGATATATAGCTCCGCTGTGGATTTAATCTTTTGATAAAGTTGGCGGTATTGTTGAGGTCAATAGCATTGTCATTATACCCTCTAACTAGCATTGTTTCAGTTAGTAACAATCCTTTAAATCCCATAGAAAATTCAATGATTCCTGATTTTATTTCTTCTAGATTTAGGGATTTATGCGGCCTGTTTATCTTCTTCCATATTTCTGGATCAATTGAATCAATCTTTACAGAAACAAGATCTGCTTTATACAAGTCTTCTCTAACATCTTCTTTAGCCAACAATGAAGAATTTGTGATAACAGCAATTTTAATTCCTAATGAACTCAATAGTTCTATTTCTTTACCAAGTTCAATGTCAAGAGTTGGTTCTCCGTCTGGAACATAAGTAAGGTAATCGACATGGCCTCCTTTATAGTAGATGTCTTTTAGCTTAGATCTTACACATTCAAAAATATCTTCATTTTTATAAAATGTGTTTCGATCTGAAGTCATTTTATAGGTTTTCCCAATTTGGCAATAAATGCAAGAATAAGAGCATATCTTGGGAGGTATATTATTTATTCCAAGACTTGCGCCTAATCTCCTCGAAGGTACAGGTCCAAAAACAATCTTATCATTTGGTTCCATTTTATCCATTTATTTCCTCCAAAATTTTTTTCCATATTTCAATTATTTTAGATGAAAGTTGTGAATCTGAAAGTTCAATTAATGTCTTGCGCGATACTATTGCAGAGTTTACAATTGGATCATAAGGTATTTCTCCAATAACTATAATATCATTGAGATTACAGTATTCTCTAATCTTTGAAGTATTGAAACTATTAATATCCGATTTATTTATACATACTACAGATTTAACCCCAAAGTGTTTATTGACCTCAAATACCCTTTCAAGGTCATGGATGGCAGAAAAGGTGGGTTCCGTTACAACGATTGCAAGATTGATTCCTGAAATAGTGGATATTAGAGGGCATCCAATTCCGGGTGGTCCATCAATAAGTATTAGCCCTTTATTATTCTTAATTGAAATCTCTATTGCATTTTTTCTTACTTCATTTACTAGTTTTCCAGATGATTCGGCCCCAGGTTTTAAAAATGCATGCGCCAATGGGCCAAAACGTGTTTCAGAGATATATGTATAACCAGATACCTTATCCTTCATAGTTATGGCTTTTTCAGGGCATACTAAACGGCATACCCCACAGCCCTCGCACAACGATTCTTTTATTTCAATTTCTTTAGTAATTGCACTAAATTTACATCCAAGGTAGCATTTCATACAATTTGTACACTTATTTTTATCCACTTGGGCTATTTGTGAGCCTATAAATTCTTCAGTTTTTAATACTGTGGGATTCAAGACTATATGTAGATTTGAAGCGTCGACATCACAATCTGCAATGACTGCATTTTTAGCTAAAGATGAAAAGGCCAATGCTAATGAACTCTTACCTGTTCCGCCCTTGCCACTAACGATAGCAATCTGTTTCATTTTACCATACCTTTAATATTATTAAATACAAAAACAAGCTGCCCAGATATTTCAGGAAAATAATCTATAAATGACTCCCCTTTAGAATACAACTTGGCAATTTCTTTATTATAAGGTATTTTGAGCAATATTGGAATCATTTCTTTTTTACAGAAGATTTCAATTTCATCGTCGCCTATCCCATCACGATTAATTACAACTCCAAACGGAACGCCCATTTCTTTCAATGCTTCTACGGCGATCTTTAGATCATTGAAGCCAAAAGGAGTTGGTTCTGTAACTAGTATACAGAAATCAGACCCATTTACTGTTTCAAGAAATGAGCAAGAAGTTCCTGGAGGGCAATCAAGTATTGTATCAATGCCTGTCCTTATTTGATACTTTAGGGATTTTATTATTGGTGTTGGTCGACTCTCTCCGATATCTAAAATGCCCTCACAAAATAAAATATCCTCATTTTTTCCTTTTCTTATACTGCCAATTTTTTTATCTTTCCAACTTATAGCATCGTTTTGGCATACTAATTTACACCCTCCACAAGAATGACATAGTCCTGAAAAGATCTTTATGCCTGAAGAAAGGTCAACTATAGCATTAAAGCTACAAAAATCTGCACATGCTCCGCAATTTAAACACTTTTCAGAATCAATTTGAGGTATTTCTACGTTAACATCTTGAATACTATCTATATTGGCTTTGATGAAAATATTGTCATTCGGTTCTTCGACATCACAATCTATCAATTGAACTCGGCCTAGGCTTAATGCCAAATTAACGGAAACGGTAGTTTTACCTGTGCCCCCTTTACCACTTGCTATAGAAAGTATCATCTTCTCACTAGTTAGAAAAGAAAATTAATGGTGACAACTTCCTTTGTTGTGGTCACCAAATTTATGTTCAATACATGAATCACTAAATGTAGCCTTTTTTAATTTCATGTTTTTATAGTCAGATAGGGAGTTCTCAACAGTTCCAGTTGCCCCAATATATACATCAATTCCATAGTCAACAAACATGCCTAGAGCTCTTTTTCCTAAACCCCGGCATATTAGAACATCGACTTTTTCTTTTTTCATGATCTCGGGAGGATATCCTATTCCGCCCATATGTTCACTGGAATTTTCTATTACCTTTACATCATGAGATTCTATGTCATATATTGTATACGTTGGCGTTCTTCCAAAATGCTCCCCTATGGATTCAACTAATCCTGCATGTCCATTTGTCGGAAAACAAAGTTTCATTTAATCATCGCCCCCTTACTCCCGAATGTGTTCTAACGTTAGGCGAAGAAGCTTTAGAATAGTTGCCTTCTTTAAAGTTTTTAATTGCCTCGTTTACAGTTCCTTTGAATTCTTGCACAACGTCTATCCCCTCTGCATCTAAAACCTGAAATGCATTTGGCCCTATGTTTCCACTTATTATCGCTTTAATTCCTTTCTTAGCTAAATTTTTAGCAGCCTCTATGCCGGCCCCATTTGGAGCAGATGCAGATGAATTCCGAAATACTTCAAAACTATTTGTTTCGACGTCAACGATTAAAAAGTAATTGCATCTGCCAAATCTTTGGTCAACTTCAGAGTCTATTTCTGTTCCTGTTGAAGATATAGCTACTTTCATCATAATCCCTGCAAATTTCTTATCATTGTAGCCCCGCATTTAGGGCACTTTTTATCCAAGCATGGGGCCCCTCTCTCATGCGGCTCTTTATATCCGCATTTCGGACAGATACACTCTCCTTCCGGACCCCTGCCATATCGATATCCAACCATTTTATTCAACATCTTCTGAAATTTTATTTAGCCTTGCTTCTAACTGCTGGATCTCTTTCTTTAAGAGGTCGATGTTGTCCCCCAGGATCTTTTTCTCTTCTTCTTTGGAGATTCTTCCCTCTTTAAAAAGCTCAGATTCTATCAAATATGCACATGGCCCTCTTCCAAGACCTCCTCGGCCCCTTCCAAGTCCTGCAATTCTGTAGTCTGGCTCATATAGATTTCTGCCGCAATATGCGTGAAATCCCCTATGAAATGTTCTTCCCCACATTTTACTCACCAAACGAATATATATTCATTATTATTTAAAGGTTTCGGTTGACCTTATTTTCAAATTAATTAGTTAATTTAAAATAATGCAATCCAATGTTTAATTAAATTATATCATTAATTATAATATTATTTACATTAATGTTAGGCTATACAACCAAAAGATTTATATACTAATGATTATCAATATTAGTAACTAACATTTGAGAGATGATAGTTAGCACTAAAAGGTGAAAAAATATGGGATGGAGAAGACAATTTGAAACTAGAGAAAAGCGTATTAATGAACTAAGAGTTCTTCTAAAGCAAAAGCAAAACAGCGGAAGAGACTACTTCATTCAGGAACTTGTTAACGATACGGACATACCAAGAAGTACCGTTGAGAGATATCTCTATGAATATCTAAACGAAGAAGTAGAGATCTACTACGAAGGACCTTTAAAAAAGATACGCTATAAAGGGGCAGGAAATTAATTTAAGAAAAGATATTTTTATCTTTTCTTTTTTTACTATTTTTATTTATGGACATTTTTATGAGTATAATGGTGATATTTGCCTAATAAATGGAGATTTTAACGAGTAAAACACTTGTCATAATGACTTTTATATTTCCCAACGAGTTTTGCTTCGCTTATTGCGTGATTTTTTATTTGATTTATAAGTTCTGATTTAGGTGCTTCTGGGTCAATTTCTAATTCAGTGTCCAAAGCATATAATTTGAAAACGTATCGATGAGTCCCCCAGGGAGGGCATGGGCCCCCATAACCATTCTTTTTCCAACTATTAATTCCCTGTTTTATCCCATTAACTTCTTTTTCTGGAGGGATCCCTTCTGGAAGATCTGTCTGGGTAATCGGAATATTATAAACAATCCAGTGCGTCCAGCTAAACATTGGTGCATCTGGATCTTCTAAAATTAAAGCAAGGCTTTTTGTGTTTTTAGGCAAAGAGCTCCATTCAAGTGGTGGCGATATATTCCCTTCTTCATAAGAATATTTAGAGGGGATAACTTCTCCTTGATTAAAGGCTTTGCTTAATAATTTTATTATATCACCTGCACATAATTTTGATTTCTACTATTTATTCTTTATCATTTATTCACGGTAAACTTTAATAAGATTAAACCGGATTATAAATGGGGATTCTATGGAATTTGTCAAAGTAGGTAAGATATCTGATATTAAAGAAGGTAGCATGAAGAAATATGAAGTTAAGGGAAAAGAAATCCTAGTTTCAAATGTTGGCGGAAAATTCTATGCAATTGATAATAAATGCACCCATAGAAGCGGTGACCTTTCTAATGGTAAGCTTGAAGGAAACATAGTAACTTGTCCCAAGCATGGATCAAAGTTTGATGTTACAACAGGTAAAGCTATTTCTGGGCCTAAGATACCTCTGTTGAAACTTAAGATAAACGATGAAGAAAAGTATGATGTGAAGATCGAAGGAGAGGAAATACTAATCAAATTATAATAAATTACATTTAAGTAATTAGATTTATATTTACTCTTTACCAATATTTCAAATACATGGGGTGAAAGAAAAATGACCGAATTTTGGATGCAAAGGAAAGTTGCAATATTTGCATTTAATGGGGACCCAATGTGCATAGTTCATGCATTAATAAATGCTATTGAATTTAATGCTAAAGGGTATGATACTAAGTTAATAATTGAAGGTTCAGCTACAGGACTTATCGGGAAGTTAAACGAACCTGGAAATCCACTAAACTACTATTATGCGAGAGTTAAAGATGAAGGACTTATCGACTGTGTTTGTAAAGCCTGTGCAACAAAAAGTGGAACTATTGAAGAAGCAAAGAAACAAAATCTTAAACTTTGCGATGAATTATTTGGCCATCCCAGCATGGCAAGGTATATGGAAGAAGGCTATGAAATAATTGCTATTTAAATTATAATTTATTTTCAACTGGAGGTATGTTATGGTATGTATTTTGATGTGGGTTGCCCAAGAAGGTTTTAGAGATGAAGAGCTATTTATCCCGAGATCAATATTTGAGGAAAATGGATACACTGTAACTGTTGTTTCTCACGAAAAAGGTACGGCTTGGAGTAAGTTTGGAAAAATAATCGATGTAATCGGAATTGGGGAGGTCAAGCTAGAAGATTATGATGCTTTTCTATTAGTTGGAGGTCCAGGTACTTTTAATCTTACTGATGATGAGACACTTCATAGGCATATACAAGAAGCAGAAAGAGTTTTACCACTATTTGGAGGCATATGTTACGCCCCTAACATAATGGCAAAAGCTGGTGTTCTAAGAGGGAAAAAAGCAACTGTGTGGGGTGGCCCAGATCTTTTTGACAAAGAAGCAGTAGTCTTTGAAGACAAGGATGTTGTAAGGGATGGAAAAATTATAACTGCTAATGGCCCTGATGCCGCTCTAAAATGGGCTAAAGAAATTGTTAACTATATTGAGTGTGAGGTAAAAAAATAAATTAAAAGTTACTAGAGAATTTTAGAGCTTTCGGGATCCTATCCAGTATGTCAGAGCTTCTAAAATTCATTCCCATTTCTTCTGCCGTTATTTCTCCTGCTAATCCGTTTAGGAAGGTCCCTGCACAAGCTGCTTCTAGTAAAGTACCCTTTGTAGAGAAAGCAGTTATTAAGCCTGCTAGAATATCTCCTGTACCTCCTGTTGTCATGCCTGCGTTTCCTGTGAAATTTTTAATAACTTTTTTACCATCGGATATAAGATCAACTTCTCCCTTACAAACTATAGAAGTTTTGTATTTTTCTGCGTTGAGTAGTATATTATCCTGTGTCAAATGCTCATCAAATACCATCCGATATTCAGAGTGGTGAGGAGTTACACAAACATCATTTTTCTTTAGGAGGTCAAGATTTCCTTTAATTGCAAAGAGGCCATCAGCATCTATTATAATCTTCTTACAGGAAATATTTTTCAAAAACTCTAATACTGTATCAATAGTTTCTTGATCCCTCCCCATGCCAACCCCCAAAAGTATTGAGTCAGCTTTATCAGAGAGAGTCTTTAGGTATTCCACATCATCTAAAACAAAGTGACTTTCTTCGGTTGGGAAAACTATAAAGTCAGGGGAGTAAGACTTTATTACCTTTGCACACTTTTTTGGAGATACTATGTATACAAGATCAGATAAGTAGGATGCCGCAAGAGAAGCATATATTGGGGCTCCATGGTATTCTTCTGATCCACCTATAACTAATACCTTCCCGTTGTCACCTTTATGAGAATCAGAGGATCTTTTGTTTAGTTTATTGACATACCCAGGGCCTGTTAGATTATTGAATTCCTTTGGGATCCCTATATCAACTACGGTAGTTGCACCTTCTTTAGGAGTGTGTAAGGATACCACGACATTTGGCATAAAGTAAGGGGATGCAACATCTATTGAAACTTTTACTCCATTAATCTCATTAACCTTGTTAATAACATCGGAATAGGGGCGCCTGAGTGTCCCTTTGACGCCGACGCCGAATATCGCATCCACATAAATTTCAAAATCAGGCCTTATCTTTTCTATATCGGAGGAATCCTTGATAAGAATTTTTTCAATATCCAGGTGCTTTAATAGGTTCCACTTTGAAACTGCTGCCCCTTCCTTTATATTTTCTGGATCCCCTATCAAATACACTGTAACCCTGTTTTCTTTTGATAGGTATCTAGCAGCAACAAAGCCATCGCCACCGTTGTTACCAAGGCCACAAAAAACTGCTATTTTATTTCTTGTTCCAAATCTTTTTTCTATTTCTGATGCTACTCCTCTTCCTGCATTTTCCATAAGGATTGGCGTATCAAGGCCGTAATACTTACAGTTTGAATCAATAATATATGTATCCATATCACTCCCATAAATAAATGCGATTTTGAATAAATAAGTTTTTGCATATTGGGGAAATTTTATAAGTAATTTGAATAAGAATTCCCTATGGTCAAAGTGATGGAGTGTGAAAAATGTGGGTACAAGGAATATCAGTTGGCAGAGGATAAAGATTACGATAGATGCCCATCATGTAACTCTATAGTAATTGGCCAAGAAAAAAATGAGCTGCCTGTGCAACTGCAGGAGATAATTAATGTTGCAAATGAGAACTTCTCATATGGAAATATTAAAACTGACAATTATTCTGCCTTGTTTGAAGTGAAGGAACTTTTCAAAAAGCCTGAAGATATAATCTCCTCGTTTGAAAAAATAAATTTTTACCCATTTATTAGAAAGGAAGATGGGAAGCTCTATGTTTTGTTAAGATCTTCCCCTCCTAAAAAGGATTTTACCTACAAAAAGAACTTAATATTATTTTTCTTAACAATTATCTCAACTACCGTTGCTGGCTATTTTATGTCTGTGCCACATGTTGATTATGGATTCATGTCAAATCCATGGATTGGGGCTATAGCATTTTCATTTTCAATAATGGTAATTCTAGGAACACATGAGATGGGGCATTACCTTGTTGCAAGGAGAAATGGCGTTGATGCAACACTCCCGTATTTCATACCTGCCCCTTTTGTTCTAGGTACAATGGGTGCTGTGATAAACATAAGATCATTTATCCCGACTAAAAACAGTGCAATTGAACTAGGCCTTTCAGGGCCTCTTGCTGGTATGTTAGTAGCTATACCAATCACCATAGTTGGAGTTATGATGTCGCCCGTAGTCCCAATTACTATTTTTGGAGAGAGCTCAATATTCTTGGGCGAGCCACTTATATTCCAATTTATAGCCAAATCGCTTGTAACTGTTGCTGAGGGTAATTCGCTATACTTGCATCCTGTTGCATTTGCAGGTTGGGCAGGGATATTTGTTACCATGCTTAATTTGATCCCTATGGGCCAGCTTGATGGCGGGCATATTGCAAGGGCTGTTTTAGGCCCAAAAAATCACAGATATCTATCATTTATCGTTGCTGTTCTGTTATTTGTTATGGGAATATTTACCTGGGCTGGCTGGAGCCTTTGGGGGATAATAGGTATTTACCTAGCTTACCGGGGGCACCCAGGATCAATGGATGAGATTACGCCTATTGAGGGAAAACATTGGGCCATGATAGCAGTTGCCATAGTATTGTTTGTCATATCAACAATGATTGTTCCAATAAAGATAGCATAAAAAAGATTTAAATATACCTAATTTATTCAAGAGGCATGCTTAATAACATCCGTAAAAATAAATCATTTATTTCAATTGTTAATCTTATAGGGCGGATTTTTAGATTCCTGCCGCCAAATCTCATAACAACTATCAGTTTAGTTGTCGTCTTCTTTTCAGGTTACTATTACTACCTTGGATTCCCATACATTGGTGCCATTATCCTTGCTGTTTCGGGATTCCTTGATCTAGTTGACGGATCAGTTGCAAAGTATACTAAGAGAACAACTGTCTTGGGCGGGTTTTTAGACTCGACGTTTGACAGAATAGGGGATGGCGTTGTTCTTTTAGGAATCGGATTGTCCTATGATCTTACTATTTGCTTTATCATAATGATCGGAGCCTATCTCATAAGCTACATGCGTGCTAAAGGGGAAGCTCTAGGGGTAAAGGTAATGGGAATAGGAATTGGTGAGCGGGCTGAGAGAATACTGATAATATTTGTGTTTTCCTTCATCAATTTAGAGATAGGGCTTTACGTGTTGCTTGCTGTCGTCTATATAACAGTCTTTACTAGGTTTTACTACATCTCAAGGGAGCTGAAAAGTAAGACTTAGAAACCTTTTTATATTCCCAGAATAAACTTTCCAATACGCGGGGGTTGCCGAGCATGGCTAAAGGCGATAGACTCAAGATCTATTCCCGCAGGGGTCCAGGGGTTCAAATCCCTTCCCCCGCACTTTTTTATAAATCTAATGCGGTAATTAGTTTCTTCTAAAATCAATTTAATTAATCAAGATAACTTAATAAAATAAAAAATATAATTAAAATTCTTTTAATGTTACTTGGTCCCTTTTTGCAAAATAAAAGATGGCCTAAGCAAAGGTATCTGAGGTTTGGGCCAATACGGCATTTTTGTACCGTGACGCTTTTATGGAGCTTGCAGCAAGCCCTTTGCGAATTTCTGGGCTTTGTCTAGATCCTTCACATTCGGACGCCCCTTCCTAAACCCACCGATGAGTCCAAATACCCCAAAGGTTTCAAACCCGGGGCATGTGAATTCGCCCTTAATCGTGAACCCTTTCTCCATGAGGGCCCGCCGCAGTTCTCGATTCATGCTTTTTATAGAACCGCCGCTAGTAGAGAAAACGAATGCCGCTTTGCCCTCCTGCTGTGGTAGACCATTTACGAAGTCAAGTAGCGTTTCGTGATGTTTTCCGTAGTAAATGCCTGACCCGAAGCCAATTAAATCGTACTTCGCCAGCATGGATGATTTGGCATCCTCGACCTTCCGAATGTCCGCATTTATAGCTTCTGCCATGGCCCTTGCCACTTTCTCGGTGTTCATTTTATGTACTGACTTATAGATAATTAATGTATTCATTTTTTCACCTTTCAACATTCTCCATTATTATTTTCTTTTTCATATTTCAATTCTTCTTGGACGATCATTTGCAACTAAATCATCAAAGCCGTTCGTCTATCCAGTCAAACAAATACTCTGATGCAGTGGCGTAACCCCCTATTTGACAATGCAATTGTGCGGTAGTGATTTCATCAAACAATATGTAGTCTTTTGGGCATTTCAAAGCATCAAAGATCTTTTTTGCTTGACCTCTTACAATCTCTTCAGTTCCATCTATGATGAGCGTCTCACATGTGACTTTATCTAAAATGGAGGTGTTGTCATATTTTTGAAGTATTTGGAATACTTCCTGAGTCGAGACGCCATGTTTCCATGCATAGTCTCTTAATAACCATTTCATAAATGGCAAACGATCAAGAATCGATGTTAATGATCTGCGAAGAAAATCCCCTCGTTTTCCCAAAAGTATTTGGCTTATAAGAGTGGGGAAGTGACCAATAATTGAATCGCCCCAGCTGGGGTTTCCTGGGTCAGCAATGCATACTTTTATTCTTTTGTCAAAGGCAGCGGCCCGAGGTACCAGAAAACCGCCGAAGCTTAATCCCATAAGTCCGATTCTTGACGAGTCTATTCCGGGAAGTTTCAGTGCGAAGTCAATCACTGGAGTCACAACGTTTTCCCAGTCATGTCGAAATTTAAGATTGTTAAGTCTTAGTGCATATCCTTGGCCAGGGCCATCATATACTAGACAGTGAATGCCTCTGCGGATGGCGGCATCGTAGACCCAACATGTATCTTCAGCCCAAGTGTCTCGACCTGGTGTGATGATAAGCAGAGGGGCTTTTTTTCCTGCAACTGGAGACCTGTAGAAGTGTCCAGGAAGGAAATTATTTTCATAAGGGATCTTGACATACTGTCCAGGGTAACCAGATAATTCTAAGTAGCGTTCATAGCATTTGGAGCTAGCGTGCGCATTTTCTTTTATGCGTGAATCATTAGGGTGACTGAAGTACATTAAGGAGGCACGCCAGTAAGTCGATGCCCGTAGATATGCAGTAGATGCTGTAACTCGTTTGCCTGTGCGTTCGGCCTTTTCAGCTCGATGTTGTAGTCGTTGTGCCATGGCACTCCAAGCGTTTATCCAGAGCTCTTCGTCCCCAGGTTTAGTCTGACCCACTACTTCTAGAACTTCTCCAAGGTCTGACATGCCATATTGCATCAGGCTCAGGAGGTGTTTCACCAAGGCATCCATCATCATATTCTTGCTATATTTAGTTGTTGTCCAATGTGGTCCTGAATTTAAGATTTGTGAAAGATCCGCAATTGGATACGTATTGCTTATCCCAATCTCCTTTTTTGATGTTTTCTTTTTCATATGATCACTGATCATTATGCTCCTTCTTAGTTGAATTTTCAATTTTTATTGTAGGCATTTTACTCAACCCCCCTCAATTCAGATAAACAATATTCAAGAATTTTTTTAACTTCTTCTTTTGTTGTTTTTGTGAAAGAGACCTCTTTTATTTCAAAGAGTAACTCTGCAATATTCGCATTCTCTTCTCCCATTATATCTGCAAATAGATTTCTGAAATATGAGAATGATTCCTTTAATTTTTGCCTTTCTTTGAGCATGGAAGATAAGTGTATCTTTCCTTTAGAGGTAATTTCAAAAATATTTTTTGAGCGAGGCCCTGTATTTTTTATCATTATCAAATTTTCTTTCTCTAATTGTTTTAATAATGGGTATATTGTTCCTTTACTTGGGGCCCATTTATCTCCACATTTCTGTTTAATTTCAGACAATATTTCGTAGCCAGTTTTTGGGTTCTTTTTTATGCTATGAAGTACATAAATTGTCAAAAAACTGGAGCTTTCTCCTTTTTCATTCGATAATTTCCATAACCCCGCCATATTAGGAAGTTATAACAGGAACTATTTAAATATTTCGGTTTCGAACTGTTCAATATCGAACTATTTAATAAGTGGCAATCATTAACAGGTAATAATTCTTCTGAAAATCCTTCCCCCGCACTTTTTCTTATCAATAACAATCAACTAAAACTATTTAACAATCACAACCCTAAAACAAATATAGGGATTATTATGCTTGAGAAAATTGATTGGGAATCTGCAATAAATGTTCGTCGATCTGTAAGAACTTATGAGATGCGTGAGATAGATAAAGACAGTATGAACAAACTTAATAATTTTATAGATAATATGGAAGTTCCATTCAATCACGATATTAAAATAAGATTTTTTAAGGCCAATTATGACAAAAAACTTTTGACCTTCTTTAATTCGCCCCCTGATGGCATGGCATTTATTTCTAATACCGATATTGCATCAATCTCGAAAGTTGGATTCGTTGGAGAGATGGCAATACTCTATGCAACTAGCTTGGGGATATCAACCTGTTGGTATGGGCATTACACTCTTGAAGAATTAGAACGTATTATGCCCCATCTTGGAAATAATAAAGATTTAGATAAACCAAAATGGGGGTACGGGAAGGGCGTAGTCGAAGGTAAACGTGCAATTTGCATATCCCCTCTTGGATACAGGAAAAAAGAGGGCCTTAGATTAACAGACAGGGTAACTGGATCATTTATGAGTTATAAGAGAAAAGAAATTAATGCCTTACTTGATGGAGAGGTAAAAGAAGAATCCCTCACCCCTGAACTCCTATATGCATTTGATCTTGCTAGGAAAGCCCCTTCAGGGGCCAATAGCCAGCACTGGCGCTTCAAAGTTTCTTCAAATCTAAAAACAATTTCAATAGCAATGCCTGTCGGGTATAAACATCTTAAGTGGGAACACCCGGATGTTGATATTGGAATATGCGCTTGCCACTTCTGGCTTGGGCTTATGATGAAGGATGTAAAAAGTAAATTTTCAGTAAATGAAGAAGAA
>JABLXD010000019.1 GCA_013178285.1 Methanofastidiosum sp. | reverse complement strand
CTGAACTTATACGTACTACAGACTCAATATGCCCCGTTTGCCAAAAAAAATCAAAGCAGATATCAAAGAGATTCGAGGCCATATTATAATGGAAAAAGAGTGCCAAGAGCACGGATTTTTCTCAGAAACTCTTTCTAACGATGCTGAATTTTACAAAAGACTGGATAGACTTGACCAGATTGCCGAGAATTCTGTTGAGAAAATAAAAAATAAGGATAAGGGGTGCCCCTATGATTGCGGGTTATGTGAAGACCATATGACCCCTTCAATTTTTGTTAATATCGATCTTACAAACAGGTGCAACATGAACTGTCCTGTATGCTTTGCAAGCGCAGGGGCAACTAAAAGACTTTATGAGCCCTCGTTTGGAGATATAAAAAAAATACTTGAAAAAATGGCATCAATAAAACCAAATCCCCCTTTTGCAGTCCAATTTTCTGGAGGAGAGCCCACATTGAGGGATGATCTGCCTCAATTGATAGAAGCAGCAAAGTCATTTGGGATCTCTCAAATTCAAGTTGCAACAAATGGAAAAAGGTTTGCCAGAGATAAAGATTATTTAAAAAGGGTTATTGATTCTGGAATAAATACATACTACCTACAATTTGATGGTTTGAATCCTGTTTCATATAAGAAATTCAGAGGATATGATACTTTTCCAGAAAAGAAACAGGCGATAGAAAATCTAAGAAGTCTTGGAGAGACCAGTGTTGTCCTTGTACCAACTGTTTCAAAGGGCGTAAATGATCAAGAGCTCGGAGACATAATCTATTTTGGAAGAGATAATTTTGATGTTATTAGGGGAATTAATTTCCAGCCACTTTCTTTTTCAGGCCGTGCAAGCCAAGAAGAGGTAAAGAATTACAGGATTACAATCACAGATTTAGTTAAATTGATTGAAAATCAGACGAATGGTGAACTTGGAAAGGAAGATTTTTACCCAATACCGTTTGTTGTTCCAGTATCAACGTTTGTTGAAGCTTTGAGGGGAAAACCTATGCCTCATTTTACAACACACCCTCAATGTGGTGTTGCAACTTACGTATTTGTTGAGAATGGAAAGCTTATACCTATAACAAGATTTGTAGATGTAGAAGGATTTTTTGAATATCTTAAAGATAGAGATGAAAGTATAAGATGCGGCGGAAGAATAAGAAAAGGTATTGAAATATCTAGAATAATAAAGAACATGAATTCATTTATAGACAAAGAAAAAATGCCAAAAGACCTTAATCTTTTAGAGATAACTAAAGGGATATTAAATGGTGGGGGGAAGGAATTCCTAGCAAAACTTCATCACAAATCATTATTTATTGGAACTATGCACTTTATGGACCCTTTTAACTTTGATCTAGGTAGGGTAAAAAGATGTGCGATACATTACGCACTTCCTGATGGATCATTTATTCCATTTTGCAGCTATAATTCAATTCATAGGGAAAGTGTAGAAAAACAGTTTACTACGCCAATTGTCGAATAGATTTTCACCGAAAGCTATTTATTAGGCCCTGAAATCTTCAAGATTGGTGACTCTATGAAAAAAGCGGGTATTGTATTCACCCTAATATGTTTATTAACAATTGCTACCTTTTCAGGTTGCATTTCACAAAAACAAGAAAATGGCACAGATGTCAATACGACGACGACACAAACAGGCAATACAGTTTCTTATCTAAAAGCCAAGATTAATATTTCACAGCCTTATGATCTCGCAGATCTAAATTCATCAAGACAAAAAGTTGTAATAGTTAGAAACAGCGGTATGAGACTCGAAGCCATAGTTACTTTATATAATGAGAACTACACATTTGATGATACTACAAAGATACCTGTTGTTGAAACAGAAGAAGATGCTTTAAAGGCCATCAATAGCTTCCCAGAAGATGTTGCATTATATGTTTTACCAGAAGATATTCTTTATGGTGAAAAAGGAATGGGGACAGTTGGATGGGATGCTTACATGAGGGATCAAGTTGCAAAAAGATATGCAAAAGAAGACGCGGATTACAATCTTTATGGAACTGCCTTTTTGATTATGAGAGATCAAAAAACTATAGTCACGGTAGACGAAAGCCCCTATCTAAAAGGAGGTTATGAAAACTGGTGGTTACAACATGCTACTGACACAATCGCTTCAAAGAAAGCTTTAGGTTATGGCCCATATGTAACACTATATGCAGCTCTTATGAGGTCTCTAATGGTCCCAACAAAAGTCGTGTATGGACTTTATTATGACATTGAAGAAGGTGGAATCTGGAAACCTTACGCTTGGAATGAACTGTACATAAACGGAAAATGGGTTCCCGTGGATCCTTACAGAGAAAAGATAGGCACTCTTTCAAGATATTATCTCAAGTTAGACGAAACAGTGGATCTAGTAGAACTTGACTTCTCATGCTACAGAAGCAACTTAGAAGGAAAAGGTTGTAAACCTTTCGAAATAGAGATTCTAGAGCAAGGAACAGTTCCTGAAAGCGAAATAAACAAATAAATCTTTAATTTATATATTTCTTTATTATATCTAAAATTTTTTCTGCAAGTTTTTCTTTTTTCTCTAGAGGTAAATGGGCTATCTTTTTTGTCTTATCAATAATATAGACTTCATTTGTTTTGGATTCAAATCCCCTCATCTCTTTACCAACATGATTTGCAACAATCAAATCCATATTGGAACTTTGAAGCCTATCATAGGCCTTTTTTATGAGTTGGTCTTCTGAAACATTGTGTTCTGCTTTAAATCCAACTATAAATGATTTTGAGCATTTTGAAAATTCTTCTATTATCTTCTTATTTGGAGTTAAGGTTAAATTAAAAGATTGATCAGAAGATACCTTCCCAGAAGAAGGGTTATCAACATGAAAATCAGAAGTTGCCGCTGCAAAAACAGCTATGTCGACTTCTTTATTTGACATTACAGCGTTGAACATCTCTTCATAAGTTTCTACATTGTAAGTCTTAACATAAGAGTTCAACTGTGTTGGCCCTAAAATTAAGGTTACATCGGCACCCCTAAGTTCAAATTCTTCTGCAATTTTTATGCCCATTAATCCAGTGCTTTTATTTGTGATAAATCTCACGTCGTCAATCTTCTCAATTGTGGGGCCTGCTGTCACCAATACCTTTTTACCTTGAAAATCTTTAGTATACAGTTTTTTAATTACTGCAGTTACAATATCATCAATTTCAGGGAGTTTTGCTTTATTTTCTTCAAACTTTGGTGTCAAGAATTCAATGCCATATTTCTTTAGTTTTTCAATATTTTCTAAAATTATAGGGTTCTTATACATTGAGCTATGCATAGCAGGAACTATAACAATTGGTATCTTTCCAAATCCAGTGGACACGACAGTTGTGACTGGGGTATCATCAATTCCCGATGCTATTTTTGAAATTGTATTTGCTGTTGACGGTGCAATCAGTATTAGATCACACTTTTTATCATGCTCTCCCGCATAGGAAACATGCTCTATTTTTCCTGTAATTTCATCTACAACTGGATTTCCAGTTGCGAATTCAAGAGCATATGGGTGAATTATCTTTTTTGCATCTCCGCTCATTACTGCGTATACTTCTGCTCCGTGTCTCATGAGCTCTCTAGAAAGTTTAACAGACTCAACTGCCGCTATACTTCCTGTAATTCCCAATACTATACCTTTACCCTCTAATTTTTTTGATTTAGTTCCTTTTATCGATTTTCTATGCATCATCATAGAAATGGCCTAAATCTTTATAAAAATTGTTATTATTTTAATTAAATAGGTGGGCATATGACTAACAATCTCTTAGTATACGATACAAAATACGGTTCAACTGAGATAATTACAGGTTGGATATCTGAAGAGATGAAAGATATCGAAGTAAAGAAAGCTTCAGAGATAACTTCAATTAAAGATTACTCATTGATAGTTATTGGTTCTCCTGACTATGATGATAAACCTCTGGAAAGTATAAGTAAGTTTATAGAAAAATTCAAAGAAGAACTTAAACAAAAAAAGATTGCAATTTTTGTTGTATGTAATGATCTGGAAGAGGCAGAATATCGTGGAAAACAAATAGGCGGCAAATTTAATCTTGATATTCTAAAAAGAGAGCTTCCAAAGGAAAATATTGTTTTAGAGGAAGTCATGGGAGGAGTTTTTAATCCTAAAATACTCGATGAAAATGACCAGGATAGAATAGTGAACTTCTTAAAAGAAATTGGGAAAGATGTAAAGAAAGAAGATTTAATTTTTATGCCTGTGATGAATAAACTTGATAGAACTAGGTGTATTGAGTTCGTGAATAAACTTAAAGGTATCTAAAAGGCGTTTTATGTACAGTTCAGAGTATTATGTTCCTTCCCATATAACTGGATTCTTCGTTCCATTCTTTAGTGAGGACTATTTTAAAACAGGTTCTACCGGAGCAGGAGTTTCGCTTTCTTCTGGCCTTAGAACTAAAGTTAATGTAGCTAAAGGAAATGGTTCAATTGATATCAAGATAAATGGAAAAACGACAAATGCCCCCGTATCTTTGGACTGTATCAATCTAATAATTGAGAGATATCCAGATTATTTTATAGAAAGGGATGTTTTAATAGAACATGAAAGTGATGTGCCAATTGAATCTGGATTTGGAGCTTCTGCTTCAGCTGCTCTTGGAATTTGCTTTTCAATTAAGGATTTGATACGAATTTCAGATTATGAGTGCATAAGAAGTGCACATGAAACTGAAGTAAGAAATTTTAGCGGCCTTGGGGATGTTGTGGCAGAAGTAAAGGGAGGCATTGAAATAAGGAAAAGTCCAGGTATTGATGGCGTAATTGAAAATATTCAAGCAAATAATCTTAAGGTGCTTGCCATAAGCCTTGGAACTAAAAAAACAGAAAGCATCTTAAAAAATCCTGAAAAGATAAAAATAATTGAAAAATGCGGAACTAAATTACTGAACAGATTAATTAGCGAACCCAATGTTGAAAAATTGATGGAATGCTCAAAAATCTTTAGTTATAAAACAGGTATTATCTCTAAAGAAATTTTAGAACTAGTTGAAATAATTAGTGAAATTAATAGTTTCAATGCTTCTGGGATTATGATTGGGCAGGGAGCATTTACATTTATTAACGAAGAAGATAAAAATAAAGTATTGGAAAGTTTGATAGATATCAAAGGAGACATAGTTGTTTCTGAAATAGCTAAAGGTTTAATATAGGTGTCAAAATGAAAGTGCCAAAAAGTCACCCCCGTTACGAATCCCTTGTATTAAGAGAAAAGGTAAAAGATTGCCTTAAAGAGGGAATTATTTCGGAAGTTGGAATTGCAGCTCATGGTAGAGGAGAAGCTTTTGATTACTTTATAGGGGAAACAACTACAGAAGAGGCGAACAAAGCCATTAAAGCTGCGGCCATAATATTATGCAGAGCTGCTAATCCAGTGATATCGGTAAATGGAAATATTGCTTGTCTTGTTCCAAATGAGATTGTTGAGTTATCAAAAATTGTTCCTTTGAAAATAGAAATCAATCTTTTTTATAGAACTTATGAAAGAGAAACTAAGATTAAAAAAAGACTTGAGCAGCATGGGGCAACTAATATTTTAGGTGTTGGAGAAAATGCTAATAAATCGATACCCGGACTTGACTCACTTAGGGGGAAAGTTTCAAATGAAGGCATTTTTTCTTCTGATGCTGTAATTGTTCCTTTAGAGGATGGAGACAGAGCACTGGCCCTTAAGAAAATGGGAAAGAAGATTATTGCAATCGACCTAAATCCACTTTCAAGAACTTCTTTATGTGCGGACATAACAATAGTTGACAATGTAGTTAGAGCTATTCCAAAACTTATTGAAGAGATTAAAAAAATTAAGAAAACAGATAATGTAGACGAGTTAATATTTGACAATGGAGATAATATTAAGAGGTCTATTCAGATTATGAAAGATAATCTTATTCATTGGGAAGAAAAAATGAGTAAAAGGTGATTCTATTAGTAAAATAATACTTCAACTTGCATTGGATATATTAAATCTTGACAGAGCTATTTCTATGGCAAAAGAAGCTGTTCCAGGAGGTATAGACTGGATTGAAGCTGGAACCCCCCTTATAAAAAGTGAGGGTATGGAAGCAATAAGAGAACTAAAGCACATTTTTCCTGATAAAAAAATTATAGCAGATATGAAGACCATGGATACGGGAGATTTTGAAACTGAGATGGCATCAAAAGCTGGTGCTGACATAGTCTCAATTTTAGGTGCTTCTGATGACAGCACAATTAAAGAAGCAATCAAGGCTGCAAAAAAGTATAATTCAGAAATAATGATTGATTTAATCAATGTCAAAAACAAAGTGGACAGAGCTGCTGAAGTGCAGAAAATGGGTGCAAAATATGTCTGTATTCATGTGGGTATTGATCAACAGATGAAGGGTGAAAATCCGTTACAGGATATAAAAGACGTTAAGGAAGCTGTGAACATTACTATTGCAACTGCAGGAGGATTAAACTCTGAAAATATACCGGACGTAGTTTCCGCTGGCGCTGATATAGTCATAGTAGGCGGTGCAATTACCAAAGCTTCTAATCTATTAGAGGCTACAAAAATAGTAAGAAAGAGCGTTGATCTCAGAAAACCGATTGAAAGTTTAGAGTTTAGAAAATATAAAAAAGAAGAACTTATTGAAGCTCTAAAAAAAGTTTCTTCTTCAAATGTATCGGATGCCATGCACAGAGGAGGCGCAATGAAGGGCATACATACAGTCATTCCCGGAATCAGAATGGCAGGAAAAGCCTTGACAGTTAAGACTATGAATGGAGACTGGGCAAAAGCTGTTGAAGCAATTGATCTAGCAGAAGAAGGAGATATTCTTGTGATAGACGCCAATTCTGGCAATATTGCTATCTGGGGAGAGCTTGCAACTTGGAGTGCATTCATGAGAAAACTTGGTGGCGTTGTAATAGATGGCGCTGTAAGGGATGTAGATGACCTCAAAGAAATACGTTTTCCCGTATTCGCAAGATATGAGGTTCCAGATGCAGGAGATCCTAAAGGTTTTGGAGAAATAGGTTGCGAAGTTGTATGTGGTGGACTTAAAGTAAACAAAGGAGACTATATAATTGGAGATGACAGTGGCGTCGTAGTGATACCTCAAGAAGAGGCACAAGAAATAATAAATAGAAGTCTTGACGTAAAGGAAAAGGAGAATAGAATCAGAGAAGAGATAAAGAGAGGCTCAACACTTTCAAAAGTACTAAAACTTAAAAAATGGGAAAAGATTGTTGGCTAATATTTTTTAGAGAACGAAAAATTTATATAGCTCCTATTTGTTAATGATATATCAGAATATGATATGTCGGTGCGAATATGACATTTGTACGATTTCATAAAAGTTTTCATTATTTTCAAATTCAAATTGATACATTTATCCTTTGGTTGTTTAGTAAGAAGGAACTATGTGGTTACGATATCATAAAAGAGTTTGAAAGTAGATCAAAAGAAGCCTGGAAACCTTCTCCGGCATTAATTTATCCTAAAATAATGTTGATGGCATCTGAAGGGTTAATTAAAGAAACAAATAAAGGTTCAAGAGGTAAAAAATTTTATAAAATTACTCCGAAAGGAGATATAAAGCTAAATGAGAAAATGGGTAGCTTAAAAGAAGACCTCCTTTATTATGAAGATTTTTTAAAGGAAGTTTTTGAGGTGTAGGAATGAGAGAACTTAAAGATACTCTTTTTGGCAAACTTGCACTAATTGAATACAAATACAGTAAAATCATCGTTATTTCAATGGTACTAATCACTGTTTTCCTATCATTTGGCGCCTTAAATTTACGTTTTGAATCTGACTTTATGAAAGAATTACCTCAAAACTTTGATGTTATAAGAACTCAAAATATAATTAACAGTGAATTTGGTGAAGAGGAAGGAATAATAATACTCTTGGAAACTAATTTTGATGTTGTAAATGACATAAGGAATAAAGAAAGCCTTGAGAGCATATATGAGTTAGAAAACAGATTAAAATCTAGGCCTGAAATAATTGATGTGATAGGCCCCGGAACAGTCTATTATTCTATCTTTAGAGGCATACCTTCAGACGATGCAACTTTAAGAGAGGTTGCAAAAACTATGCCAGGATTGATATCTAAAGATTATACTTCAGCAATTGTAATGGTAAAAATGGGAGGAGTAAGAGGGGAAGAAGAGATTCAAACTGCTATTGACATAGTAAATGAAGAAACTGAAAAAGTCGAGTTGTATGGACTTAATTATACTATAACAGGTTCCCCTGTACTGAATAAAACTATCCTCAGAATTTTGAGAGAAGACTCATTAAAAACTATGGCAATATCTGCAATTATAGTATTTATTTTACTGACTTTGATATTGAGATTCAAATCATTCTTTGTTATAATCCCCCTCATTTGTGGAATTTTATGGACCGCAGGTATTTTATCCTATATTGGGATACCAATAAGCCTAGTTACAGCAAGTGTTGGAGCTATTGTTATTGGTTTGGGCGCAGAATACGGGATATTCATGGTATTGCGTTACAACGAGGAATCTAAGAAAGGTAAACCCAATCAAGAAAGAATAGTTGCCATGGTTGCAGGGGTTGGTAGAGGAACTATAGGCTCTAGTTCAACAACCGTTGCTGGATTTATGGCACTGGCCCTTTCCTCCATGCCAATGATGGTCCATCTAGGAACTGCCTTATCATTAGGGATTATAAGCTGCCTTGTTGGGGCATTGGTATTCTTGCCTTCAATTATGGCTTTGAGGGAGTGGTAGCATATGCCAAATTACGATAAATTGATAAAAGATTTTTCAGAACTGCATGGGAAATATCCCAAGAGATTCCTAATATTATCATTTATAATAACTATAATTTTAGGTGCGGGTATCTCTCTCATCAAAATAGAGCAAGGAGACGATATGTCACAGCTACCTAATGACATTGAAGAGATACAAGTATTCATGAAAATGGAAGATAAGTTTGAAAGATATAATTCAATTATAGTTGTAATCAACTCGGAAAACGTATTCTCTCCGGACGTATTGAGAGAAGCATATCTTTTGAATCAAGAGTTAATAAATGTCTATGGAATTGAAGATTCTTCCTTTGACATTGGACTTGAAGATATCTATTTGCCAAAAGAAGAATTAAAAAACAGAATTGAAGTTTCAGATAGCCTTGGGTATATGGTGATAAGACTTAGCGTTTTGAAAGGTGTAGATGATATCGTGGTGTATGATGATGTAAAATCTATTATATCAAAAACTACATTGAACGTTCAAGCAGGCGGAGATATAGCAATGAATAGGGAACTCACGAATATAATTCTGCCTGAGATGTCAAAGATATCAACATTTGGTATGATAGGAGTCTTATTGTGCGTTATTCTAACATTCAGATCAATAAGGTATGGTATAATGCCTTTAATATGTGTAGGAGTTGGTATAGTATGGATGATGGGAATATCCGGATTTGCAGGGATATCATTAAGTTCTGAACTTGTCGGCGTTATTTCAATGATGGCAGGTATCGGGATAGACTTTGCGATACAGACTATAAACAGATATAACCTTGAAAGAACGCCAATAATTGTTGAAAAGATAATTAGGACTCTTGAAGGAGTCGTTGAACCGATTGTTGTATCATCTATTGTTGCGGGATTTGGATTTATTGCAATGTTAGCTGGATCTTTATCCATACTGGATACAATGGGAAAGATGTTATTCATTGGAGTTTTCAGTTGCATGGGGGTAACGCTTATATTCTTGCCCTCCTTTTTGGTAATTCAAGAAAAAGTATTTCAAGATACGAAAAATTTAATTAAGAGAAAGATGGAGGTATATTATGAAAAAGATTAATATTTTTTTAATTGGAGTTTTTTTAATGAGTGTTTTAGCGCCAAGCGCTAATGCAAGTACAGATTCAGTGATTTATTCAGGATACCTTTATGATAACGAATTTATCTTTGTCGGGCCTTATGCTTTAGCACTTACAGATTACAAAGACACTATAGCATCGTTTATGGTGCTAGAGGGGAGTGCACCTATTGGTCCGCTTGGAGTCTATATATCAGAAGGGGACTCCCTTAAAGTAAATGATATAACGATAAATCTAATTGACGTTTCAAAAGTTGGAGTCAATGTAATAATCAAAGGGCCGGTCGGCTATAAGATAGGTAGAAGCCAGTATGAATTTGTTATAAATGAGGTAAAAACAAATCCTTTAAGCGTAGAACCTGGAGAAGCCTTTGATCTAGAAATCCTGCTTTCTAATGAAGGTTCAATGAAAGCATACACAGTGAAAGCGAGTTTGACTGTTCCGCCTGCAGGCACAATAGTTCCTTTTATGCCTGAGAATACTTCTGATTCCATTTATATAGGAGATTTTGATGCGGGTACAGAAAGTTTGCTTTCATTCAAGCTCAGGGCAAATGAAAAAATAACAGCCGGTAACTATCCCATGACCCTTGTACTTTACTTCTATGATGGGACAACCCCATATCCAAGACCGTATACAATCCAGTTTGGTCTTCGGGTGAGTGGAAGAACAGAATTAATGGTAGTTAACTTCTCTTCTGCTCCAGAAACTATAAGGCCAGGAAATGAAAATGTGAAGATAAAAGTAAATCTGGCAAATCAGGGGACCGAAGGTGCAAAATATGTTAAAGCTTATCTTGATCTAGAAGAGCCTTTTTCATTATCAAAATCTTATGAAAGCTCATATAATCTAGGAACACTTTCAGGTGGGCAGGCAAAGGATGCAGAATTTCTAATAAATGTTGACAAAGAAGCAAAGAAAATGACTTACAAGATTCCAATGTTTGTAGAGTACAGGGATTCTTCCAATAATCTCCTAAAAGAAGAGTTTGAATTGAACTTGGATGTAAAAGGAAAACCGGAACTTGAAATCACCGAATATCGACTTGTTCCAGAAACAGTAAGAGCAGGAGGAAGTGCAAAGATCTACCTCACAATAGTAAACACGGGAGAAGAGAAGGCTGAATCAATAATTGTTGAGGCGATTGAAAGGTCGGAGCAGCCTTTTGACTTCACATCTAAAAATGATTATATTGGGGTCTTAGAACCAGGACAAGAGGCAGAAGTAGTGTTAAGCACCGATATAAAATCAATAGCAGAAGAAAAGACATACCAACTAAATCTAAGGATTAGGGCAGTCGGCGACAAAGAAAAACAGGATCTAAATGTATATCTGTTCCAAAAGAACATTGATGTTCCTGTCGAAAAATCAATAAGTAATATAAGAATAGGGGTAATTATAGGGCTAATAGTTGTATTGTTAGTAGGTGGATACTTCGGATACAACAATTATATAAAGAAAAAATAAAGAATCGATATCGGTGTATACATGAAAAGGGGCCTAATATTACTTTCAATTATTTTTATTTCTATATTCTTACCTTCTAATGTTAGCTCCTCTTCCGTACCGAGAGATGATTTCTTTTTTGACGGAGATACAGTAAAATCTATGATAGTTGTTGGTGAAACAGCAACCTCAAAAGACATCATATCTGCTTCCAAACTTGCTTTTCTTATAGCCAACAGACACACTGAGAGAATTGAGAATACAATATATGAAGAATACAAAGTTTCTTTAAAGAATCTAAATGCAAGTGACACGATAAGAATAGACCCTGCTAATGCTTCGGTAAATTCAATCAAGGTAGCAGACGGATTAAAATCACTTTGGTGGGATGATGGATACAAGTACTCATCATTTTTGTACCCTTATGGGGATGGCGACAAGGCATTTGATTATAACGAAACGCACGAAGAGATTATGATAAAGCTATCAGATATTGACGTTCCTGATGATTACTGCCTTGACTTTAACATGTCCGACATCATTTATAGAGTATCTTATATCCATACCCCCCTCCAAAGAAAAGTTTTTGCTGGATGCGGCGGCCCTCTTTATGATATACCATATAACTCTTACAAAATCAGATTATTTGAAAGGGAGTACCCAATTATTAATAACGGGGTTTACCGTTCTGAAGATCAAAATATAAGTTACTTCATTTATGGAATTCCCATTTATTCTCCTGAAACTATATTTAAAGTAGGAGATACCAGAGTATTCGGATGGTACACTGTAACTCTTCTAGATATTCACAGCCCTACAACTGAAGAAACATCCAAGGATGACAAGTTTAAGGTTAAAAGTGGCGGAAACTTTTCAGGAGAGTATAAAGTTTACCTCAGAGTGTCTGATTTCACCGGGAAAAGCAATGACTTTCTTATGGTAATGGACGCTAATAGTTCAAGGTGCTGTACCTGTGTGGGGCTTTGCGACCCTAAAGGAGGGTACGGCTCATTTACAACTGTACCAACAAGGCAATATGAGAACGACCCATACTTCTTATTTGAGAGGGGAACAAGAGTTATTGATGGTCTTGAGGAAACTATCTGGACTGTGCCAGTTTTCTATATTGATGGAATAAAAGTCTTTGAGGGTGCAGATAATAGCCTACTTGCAGAGTTTGATGTTTATTCACTGAAGGATTATGGTGCAATTGAAGAAACACCTTGTTGCATGCCATTTGTTACATATCCCAATGACTATAATCTTACCATATCCAATCTTTTGGAGGATATCATTGCGTTGGGCGTTGACCTTAACGGCGATGGAAATTTATCCCCTGAAGAGCAACAGATCCCTGTATTTGAAACTCCTGGAGAAGAATGCAATGCTTCAATTAAAATTCCATTTTTCGCTCCCGTCTATGTAAATCCTGGAAAAGATGGGAAATATTGGACATGCGATGATTTTCTTGATTTAAATCCATTGCATCCAAGATTTAAGAAGTGCAACTATGACACAATCGATGTAATATTGTGCGATAAAATAGATCTAACATGCTGTGACCCTCAGACTGTTTATGGGCCAAAGAACTATTTCAAAATCGACATACTTGACTCAAACTACAAGCAGAAAGATGGCAATGGTATCGAGCTTGAAGTAAGCCAGAGAAAATCAAAATTGTATTTGTATTACGATTCAACAGTTAAGATTGAGCCCGCCTCACTCATAAAAAGAGACATAGATGTTACAGGCGAAGATAAGGCAAAGAAGAACTTAATCCTAATTGGAAATGAAGAAAGTAATCTAATAATAAAGGAGCTATACGATTCAGGCGTGTCAAAGGTAGTATGGTCAAGATCATTTGGACAGTGGGAATATATACTAAATGTATTCTACGAGAACAATGTTTTAATAGTTGGCGGAAGAAACGGCGAGGCGACAAATAAGGCGCTAGAAGACCTTATGGCTTTACTGTTTGTTTGATTGCCAGAACATCTTGGTTCTAGCATATACCCTTTCTGCAGAAAGGATATCCCTAAAAAGATCTTCTTCATTTTTTCTATCTTTTGCTAGTATTCTCTTTGCAGTTCTTGGCCCTATTCCAATTCCAGCTAAAACAATTATGGCTTTTTTACCGTAAGGCAGTATTAAATCTGCAGAGTCCTTTATTTCTTTCAAAGTCTTTTTTTCTTCTTCGTCCAACTTTCCTTTTTGGCCTTTGCGAACTATTTCCAAATCTTCGCGCCTTCTTAAAATTCCAATATATCGTGCACTACATTGGGGACATTGCGGGTTATCATCAAAGTTATTTACTGAAAGAGTAGTTTTCCAGTTTCTGCAGTGAAGACATGCTACAGTGACTCTTTTTTCAAGAAGTCTTTTCTTTAGATATTTTATAATTTCCTTATCTGGTCTTTTTGGATACAGAAGCTCAAATGAGGATCCTTCTAATAGATATTTTGAAAAAGTAGAAGGTTCATTATTCTTATTTATTACAATGTTAATTTTTCCATTTTTTATATTTCTGATAAATTCTTTTACTGGCTCAATTTCAAGTTTATCGTGGTATAACTCATTTAATGTTTCTTCATAAAGCGGCGTGTTTCTGTATAATTTTAGAATATTCTTCATCAAATATTTTTCAGAGTTTGCCCTTACAACTCCAAATCTTTTTGCTATCTGTATCATTTTCCACTCAAATAGCGGCGTATTCTTCAAAACAATATCAAGTATAGGTATTACATGATCTTCATTTAACTCAATTAAAGTATTTTTTACTACCGTCCCCCCATCTTTTATTCCAGGAGGAAATTTTATCATTATGTGGTATGGATCTGTCCTCATCCCCATTGACTCTCCAAATCTCTGTGCAAGTAGGGATGTTATTACCCTGCCCAATGTATCATTTGCCTTAGACCCATTAAAAATGTGGAGAATGACAAACTCTCCAATATCTTCAATTACCAAAGAATCTTTAGAATAAGAAAAATACTTTGACTGGTCATCAAGCAAATCACGTAGAATCTGCTTTGTATCTTTTGTTAAGGGCAATTCTCCTATCTTAGAGCCATCGTTGAAAATTTCATGCACATCCCTAGAAACAAACAATGGAACAGGGATGAGCTCACCTTCCCAAGAAGGTATTGCACCTACAGACCTAGTTTCAGTTACTTCTATTCTTTCTTCTTCAATGTTTAATACCTTCCATGTTCTCCCACGAACTATAAAGTTTCCACCTACTTCAATGTTTGAAACAATGAAGTTCTCATCTAGTACACCTAAAGATGAACCTGTTCCCACTTCAACAACACGGTACTGTTTTGTGTCAGGAATCATTGATAAATTTTCAAAATAATAAAACATCCCTTGTTTAGATCTTTTGTAAGTTATTCCATTATTAATCCATATTAGTTTTATACTTTCTAAAAAGTATAGTACCCTCCAAAATTCCTCTAGACTCATATTTCTATAGGGATAAGATTTTTTAAAAAGGGAGAAAGCCTCTTCAATAGAAACTTCATTGCTTTCCATTGAAAGCCCAATTATCTGATGAGATAAAACGTCAAGAGGTTTTTCTGGTATAAGTGAACGTTCTATTCTATAATTTAGAGCATTTTTTGCAATTACAGCAGACTCACATATCTCTTCATCACTTGCGAGAATTACCCCTTTTGAAACAAGATAAGTTTTGTGGCCAGCCCTCCCGACTCTCTGCAAAAGCTTTGATACTTGTCTTGGGCTACCATACTGGATAACTAGATCAACTGCGCCAACATCTATCCCAAGCTCCATGCTTGATGTGCATACTATCCCTTTGATTTCTCCATTCTTGAATCTAGTTTCCACATCAATCCTAGTTTCTTTGGAGAGCGAAGAATGGTGAACATCAATAAAATTCATTTCCATAAGATTAAATCTTGATGAAAGAGTTTCGGCCATTTGACGGGTATTGACAAAAAGAAGGATGCTTTTATGGGCGTCTATCAGTTCCTTTATTCTTCTAATTGATGATGCTACATAAGGGGATATTTTCAGATTCTCTGCCGTCATGATGTCTTCTTCAAAGATTTCTGGAGTTTCAACTTCGATGTCGAACTCTTTTTTTATCTGAGACTGGATTATCTTAACTTCCCTTCCCTCTCCCACTAAAAACTTTGCAACTTCTTCTTTTGATCCAACTGTAGCTGAGAGCCCAATTCTCTGTATACTTCCATTTTTTAGTCTTTCAATCCTTTCAAGAGCTAAACTTAGCTGTATGCCCCTTTTGTCCTCAGCTATTTCATGGATTTCATCTACTACAACTGCCATTACAGATTTTAGATGTTCCCTTAATTTCTTTCCAGTATAAAGTGCCTGTAATGTTTCTGGTGTGGTAATCAGAACATCGGGAGGTTTCAAGCTTTGTCTTCTTCTCTCGCTTTGAACTGTGTCCCCGTGTCTTGCTTTAATTGAAATCCCCATAGCTTCCCCCATTTTTTCAAGTCTTTGGAGAAGGTCCCTATTAAGTGCCCTTAAGGGGGCAATATAAAGTATTTTTATACCCGGTGCATTGCTATCCTTCACTAGCCTTAGGAGAGGAAATATTGCGGCTTCAGTTTTTCCAGAACCTGTCGGAGCCATCAATAAAACATTGTTTCTATTTAGTATCTCTGGAAGTGAGCTTTTCTGGATATCAGTAGGAGAAGTAATATTAAATTCGTTTAAAATCCTGACAATATCTTCGCCTAAAAGCTCAAAGCTCATGGATGCACCTACTTAAAACTCACCAAAGCATTTTTAAATTTAATTTATTGGTTTTAAATTATGGACTTGTACCCTGTAATCAATCAATCTGCGATAATCATTGAATCTGATAAACGATACCTTGTTATTGCAGATCTTCATCTAGGCAAAGAATATGAGTATTACAAAAAAGGGATAAAAGTTCCAGATGTTGGACAAAAAATGAAGTCCGACATATTAAAAATCATTAAAAGAAAAAACATAGACGAGCTTATATTGCTGGGAGATATAAAGCACAATCTTCCATTTACTTCCTATTTTGAAAAATTAAATTTGCCTAAGTTTCTTGATTTTGACATACCTGTTAAACTGATAAAGGGGAATCATGACGGGAATATCGAGGAAATAGTCAGTAATGAGGTCATGAAATCTTTTAAGATAGAAGACTATGTTTTGACTCATGGCCACATCCTCATCGAAGGAAGTAATTTAATAATGGGCCACGTTCACCCAGTAGTTGAATTCATTGATTCAAACGGAAAAATAACTCGTTTAAAGTGCTTTCTTAGAATTGAAGGGCCACAAAATGTGATTGTTTTGCCTTCTTTTAATCCTTTAATAGAGGGCGTTTCGATAAACAAGGATGAAGAAATACCCGGACCTTATTTTGAGAGTGGCAGATTTGAAATAAAAGATTTTGATTGTTACCTTCTTGATGGAACCTATATGGGAAAAGTAAGGGATATCTATCGCTGAATGTTTCCACAATCTTCTTCTATGGCCTTTATTGAATCTTCAATTAGCATTCCTTCGTTTTGGTCAATGTAAATCTCAATTCTATTTAACAAGAAATCCTCTTCAATTCTATCAGAAATGTCAGCTATCAAATCTTTCTTGATATCCCCTATTACTTTTTCAGCTGTTTCCCCAAGCTCCTTTGAAACTTCATGACATTCATCTATAATATATTTACATAGAACGTCACAGTTTTTCTCAATGTAAAGTTTATTGTGATAGATGTTGTTTATTACATCGATTAATTTTGCATATTTATCAAGCCTATTGACATAGTACTTCTTTGTTTTTATTACAATGTTTTTAATCATTGCACCGGAGATAGTTTCTTTAATTGGAACATTTATTAAGCCAAGTTTTTCAATATTACAAATTCTATTCTTTTCATATAGCTCCTCAAGTATAGTTTGTTTCATAGCTTCTGCAAATCTCTTGATAGAACCATATTTTTCGATTTCAAGCGGGTGGGGGATTAATTGGTCGGGCTTCAGGTATATGTCCAATATTTTTTCTCCAGCCTCTTTTGTATCTGGCCTTCCAATTCTAATATGCTTGTCAATTCTTCCCGGCCTTAAAATTGCAGGATCAATGATGTCAGGTCTATTTGTAGCTATAATAACAATGACATCCCCCATTTCTTCAAGACCGTCAAGTAGTTGTAAAAATTTATTTACAATTGGATTTTCAAGCCTTGCCGCTTCTGAACCTGATTCCCTTTCTGGAACTAGACTATCAAATTCATCGAAGAATAGAACTGAAGGTGCTTTCTCTTCTGCATACTTGAACAATTCCTCGATATTTTGTTGAGTTTCCCCAAACCATTTGCTTCTAAGTTCCTTATCTACGTTGATAAAGTTTCTTGAAGAAATAGAGGCTGCATAACGTGCAATTAATGTTTTTCCACATCCTGGAGGGCCATAAAGCATTATGCCTTTGGTCCTTTCAATTTTTAGTTTAGTGACTTTTTCTTTAATAAAATCATAACTAAGTGCTGAACCAACCGCCTGATCAATCTCTAAAATTGCCTCGTCAAGCCCGCCAATCTCCTCTCGTTTTATCTTTGGTTTCTTTTCAAGAAGGAGATCATCACCATATTTTACATTGGGTTTAACTTCAAGTATCTCCCAATCCTTTGAATTTCCAAACAAAGTAACTGTTGCCCCAGCTTTAAGATAGGGATCTTTAGACTCTAAAAAATCTCCAATATCCATCATCATCTCATGATAAGTATCAAATCTTACAGTTGCATACTTACCTTCAATTTTTATTATCTCGCCAAGTGTAGTGTCAACTTTTCCAGGATGTCTATCCAGTATTACAAATCTTCCTCCTTCTTTCGCCTCAATGAATTTGTAACGTATCTTGTCACCTTTGTTGACATATATATCATCAATCATGTAAGCTATAATTCTATAATTAACATAATCAAAAATCTCATGCATCCCTTCTTGGGGAAGAGGTCTCACATATATTCCAATCATGAATGGGGGTTCGTTTAACTCCCTTATTCTCTGTTCAAGCCTATTTATTCTACCTTCGAGGAATACCTTAATCTCATTTTTTAACATTCCTCTCTCATGCTGTATCTGATTTACTACTTCTTGTGCTGAAGCTACGAGGGCCTTTATTTCTTCTTTCTCAAGAGTTTTTTCAGAAAATCCTTTTTCTTTTAAAACTTCGACAAGATCAAAATATTCGTATTCCTCTTTTAGATATTCTCTAATCTGTTCTGTCTTTTTTAAATCAGGAGATTCCACAATGAAAATGAAACTTTTTCTTTTAAAAGTCTTTTGAAAGTCAAACATTATTAGGGTAGAATTAAACAAATGCCATGTTCCCATAACCCAACAATCTGATGTATATCCCTACGCCTAAAATCAGAACAAAAATAGTCATTGTGGCATAGTCCCTTCTTTTAAGAGAAATTTCTTTTAAGAATGTCCTTTCCCCGTATCCGAATCCTCTCGATTCAATTGCTATTGCGAGTTCTTCGGCCATCCTTATGGATCCTATAATCAAAGGCGTAATTATTGGTATGTAATTCCGTATTCTTTTGAATATTGGGCCTTTGTCGAGTTCAAGCCCTCTTGATCTCTGTGCGTCCATTATCGTGTATGTAATTCCGGCCAATGTAGGCACATACCTTAAGGATATTGCCAAAGTTAAACAGTATTCGTATGGGATCTTAAATTTCATTAGACCCAATACAAGGTCACGCTGAAGTGTGGTCATTAGAAGAAGAAATGTTGCAGTAATTATTGCAAATATCCTAAATGTCATTGCGAGGCCCATCCTAATCCCATCTTCACTTACACTAATCTTCCAATATTCAAAAAGTATTTTCCCGGTAGGTTGGAAAAATGGCCATAATAACAATGACATTAAAACTAGAGGCAATATTGGCCTTATGTATGTTAAAAGTTTTCTGATTTTTATTTTGCAAAGGAATCTAATCATTACTAAAACAAAGATTGCTATGCTACCTAGGTAAAGTGGATCTTTATATAAGAGTGCTAGACCAAATATTGATGCAAGAATAATAATTTTAGTTCTAGGGTCAAGGCTGTGAAAAAACGAAGATTCCTTGACATACATCGAATATTTAATCATAATAAAAGAAATAAAAGATTTAGATTTAAACGTTAGGGTTTGTCAATGCCAATAATCACCGTTCCAAGATTTTCTCCATCGATATTATATTTATCTTTAAAGAAAAGATCTGTTGGGACGCATAGGCTAGCAGAAATTCCATTTAGCTCTTTAAGTTCTTCTACTTCTTGGGCAGGGATAACAAAGTAAGGTTTTCCTTGAGCCTTTACATTAGTGAATAGGACAAACTCCTCACCCATGAAAAGGACATCATTTCTGTTCTGATATTCTGGAATCTCATCCTTTCTCAAGAGCTTGCCAAGAACATTGCCAGAAGGATCCTTCATTAATGTTAAGCTCTGGCCATGTTTTCGGTCTGAAAACGTTTCATCAATAAAAATAAGAAATACTGCATTCTTTGACAAAACTTCCCAGACACCTTCATTGATAAAGTCCATCATTCCACCTGCGGCCTTATTTTTTTCTGCTTGTATTTCAAATTCCCTAACTTTATCAATGTCTTCAGATGTAAGCAAGAACGCATTTAAAATCCCTTTTACAGACTTCAAACGTTTTAGTATATCTTCTTCAAATGCCATGATTATCCTCAAAGATAGCCTTTAGCTTTAAGAAGCTCAGCGTTTAAAATTCCTCCGCCTGCAGCTCCCCTAACTGTATTATGAGAAAGGCAGACAAATCTTATATCAAATACCTTACATTCTCTAAGTCTTCCAACTGTTACTGCCATCCCTTTATCAGAATCTCTGTCTTTTCTTGGTTGAGGCCTGTTTGGCTCTTCTCTGTATATAATTGGCTGTTTTGGTGCAAATGGTAAGTTTAACTCTTGTGGTTCGGAGCGGAATTCTATCCAAATCTTTTTGATCTCTTCAATTGAAGGTTTTTTTGCGCCAAATTCAAGGCTTACACATGCTGTGTGGCCATCGATGGCGGGTACTCTATTGCAGTGAGCAGATATCTCGATGCTTGTATCGTTTACAATCTTCTCCCCTACAATCTTTCCCATAATCTTCTGTGGCTCTACCTCTGATTTTTCTTCCTCGCCCGATATGAATGGAACTATATTATCGATCATATCAAGTGACGGGACACCAGGATATCCCGCGCCTGAAACAGCTTGCATTGTTGTAATTATCATTCTTTTCACTTCATAGCCTGCCTTGATTAATGCGTAGACAGGAGCCATGTAGCTCTGTAATGAGCAGTTTGGTTTTACAACTATGAATCCTTTATTCCATCCATTTGCTTTCTTCTGATGAGGAATTACTTCAATATGATTACTATTAATTTCAGGGATTAGCATTGGAACGTTATCGACGTGCCTATTGGCTGATGCATTTGAAAAAACAGGTATGCCGGCTTTTGCATAAGCTGCTTCAAGTTCTTTTATTTTTTCTTTTTCCATTTCTAGTGCTGAAAAAACTAAAGAACATTTCCCGATAGCTTGCCCGACGTCATTTGCGTCTCCGACTATTAGTTTTCTAACTTTTTCAGGTGGGTCTGTAACCATCTGCCATTTTCCCATTACCGCTTCTTCGTAACTTTTGCCGGCACTTTTTGGTGATGCCGCAACATATGTTACGTTAAACCAAGGGTGATTATCCAATAATCTTATGTAATTTTGGCCTACCATCCCAGTAGCTCCAATGACACCAACGTTTATTTTTTCCATAATCTTCACCATACTATATTACGTAATTCTTTAACACTCCTATTCCTTCTATTTTGGCTTCAACTGTGTCCCCTCTGTTCATTGGGCCAACTCCGGGTGGTGTGCCAGTTGCAATGACATCACCTGGTTCAAGGGGCATTATTTCGGAAATAAATTCCAATAAATCGTAACAATTAAATATCATGTTCTTCGTTGAAGAATTTTGTTTTGTAGTTCCATTTAATTTTAGAGATATTGGAAGGTCAAATGGATCTATATTTGTTTCAATCATAGGGCCTATCGGTGCAAATGTGTCATATGATTTTGCTCGTGTCCATTGGGTGTCTTTTCTCTGTAAATCCCTAGCTGTCACATCATTGAATACTGTATATCCTAATATGTATTCCTCGGCTTCGTCTTTTTCTACATTCTTTGCCCTTCGTCCAATTACTATACCAAGTTCAACTTCATAATCAACTTGAGTTGAGGTCTCAGGATATATTATTGGGTCTTCTGGGCCGATTACAGTACTTGCAGGTTTAATAAATATGATTGGATTTTTTGGTATCTCCATTTTGAGCTCTTTTGCATGATCGACATAATTTAGACCTACAGCCACAATCTTTGAGGGCATCGTTGGAGAGAGTAACTTAACTGAATTTATGTCAATTTCAGTTTCAGTAATCTGAAATTCTGAAAAATAATCCCCTTTAATTTTTTTTATCATGTTATTCTCAAAGATTCCATTTTCTATCTTGTCATTGTAGCTGTATCTCAAAAACTTCATTACTTCACCTTTATCTTACTATTGCGAATACGTCACTCATTATTGCTGCGGCTGTTTCTATCTGTCCTGCCCCTCTGCCCATTACAGTAATATCTTTTGAAAGGTCTGTCTCAAATACCGCAACGTTCAAGGTACCTGTTACTGCAAGTGGCGAGTTTAGAGGCACTGGTGTTGGCTCAACTTTTGCACCTTTCTCTGTAACTTCTACCAATAATTTGATTATATTGCCGTTCTTCTTTGCTTCTAAAACATCTTCCATCATTACGCCTGTGATCCCCTTTACTTTAACATCGCTTAATGTCATTGTTTTTCCCATCAAAGCGTTTGAGAGAATAGTTGCTTTGCATGCTGCGTCCCATCCCTCGATATCTTGGGCAGGATTTGCTTCCGCATAGCCTTGCTCTTGAGCTTCCTTTAAAGCATCGCCAAATTTCTTCCCTTCAAATGCCATATTGGAAAGTATATAGTTTGTAGTTCCGTTTAGTATTCCTTTTACAGCCATAATTTCATTTCCCTTGAGGGCTTCCTGGGCAAGATTTAGGACTGGCATTGTTCCTCCAACGGTTGCCTCATATCTAAATTCCTTCCCACTTTTCTCTTTGGCTTTGATTACCTTGCCATAGTGGAGTGCTAGTGGCCCCTTGTTTGAAGTAACTACATGCATACCTCTATCAAATGCTTTCATTATATGATTCAATCCTGGCTGGGCATCTTTGATATTTGTTGGTGTGACTTCAACTACAATATCGGCGTCCATGTTTTCTACTGCCATTTCCCCGTTCCACTTTTTATCTTTAGAAGAATCGGGATAATTAATCATAAGTGATCTTTCTTGATTATGCTCCATTAACTTATTGAGATCAATTCCATTTTCATCATAAATAGAATTTAACATATCGGCAACACAAACAATCCTGACATCAACGCCATACTTATTTTTGTATTGTTCTGCTCTATCTCTAATTACTTTGCATACTCCTTTACCAACTATACCGAAACCAACGACTCCTAAACGTACTTTTTCCATAATAAACATCCTCTTAAATAGTGAATACTCTATTTTTATCCTTTATTTAAGATTTTCGGGAATCTAATAATTTTTATTTTTTGAAATAGAAAAAAAATAATACCGAAACCTTTTTAAAAAGGCTTAAGAAAGGAAGATAAAGCTATATTTTAGAAGGTGAAAGAGATTTGGAGCTACCTTTTTGTGAGATTTGTTTGAAAACCGGAATGCTCTGCCCAGGTTGTACTGCTAAGATTAAAGATGGCGAACTTAATGACAACGACCTCGAAATAGCTAAAGAACTTTACAGGCTCTCTCAAGAAAATAAAGGGCTTAAAGATGTAAAGTTTAAGAGGAGTATTAAGGTTGGCAACCTTGTAATTATTCTCATCGAAGCAGGAGAGATAGGAAGTATTATTGGTAAAGGTGGCAATGTAATAAGGGGCTTAAGTAAAAAATTAAACAAAAAAATAAGGGTTATTGAAGAAAGCAAAGATGTTAAGAAAGTTGCTTCTGACCTTTTATACCCAGCAAAAGTTTATGGAATAAACATTGTTTACATGCCGGATGGCTCAATAATCAAGAGACTCAGATTAGGAAAAGAATTTGAGAGAAAACTTCCTATTGCGACAAAAAGTGTAAAAGAAATACTTTTGTTGATTACGGGCGAGAATGTAGATATTGTATTTGAATAATTTTTCTAATACTTTCTTTTTATTATAAAGTCACAAAGTTGAGTTAAGAACTCCCTTGAACTTTCTTTCATATTTGGATCAATTGACTCTTTAGCTTTTTTAATAAATTGAGATTCTTTTTCGATGCAATAGTCTAAAGCTCCACAGCTTTTCATTATCTCTTTTATTTCGGCAATGTCTTCAGAAGATGCATTCCTGTTTCCCAAAATTGCCTTAACTTTTTTCAGTTGATTTTCATTGGCCAATTCAAGTGTTTTGATGACTAGTAAGGTATTCTTTCCTTCGCGTATATCACTGTCAACGGGTTTTCCGGTTGTACCTTCATCACCGAAAACACCCAGTATATCATCATGAACCTGAAATGCTCTTGAAAGATTTGTAGAATAATTATCCAGCGAGAATATATCTGCTTTTTCTGTAAAGAGTAATCCAATTCTTAAAGGATATTTGAAGAGTATACCAGTTTTGTGATCTATCATTTCAAAATACTTGTCTTCATTTCCGCCTTTTTGTTCCATTAGTATATCCAATAGCTGACCTTCGTTTAATATTTTATACATTTCTCTCTGCATTATCATTGCTTTGGTTACTGTTTTATCGTAGAATCCGCTTGACCTTATCGCTTTGCCGCTTAAGGCATAAAGTATATTAGACCCTAAAACTGAGAGCCCATAAGAATACCTTGATATCGCTCTTTGTATGTTAAGTAATTGGAAAAATCCATCTTTTTTGATCCAGTTCCCGCCGTCATAATATGGCTCCAAGTTAAACCTTGTGGACTTCAAAAATTTATCTGCGTATATAGCATTGAAAGTTTTTTCTCCGTGCCTTATAACATCCTCATCCATAGCATCGTCGAGTATAAGTGAAGAAGAATGAAGCAACTCAAATGCTATTGAAGCTCTCAAAATACTTGGATTGTAATCTGCGTATCCACAATAAGCCATAATGCACATTATTGGTCTAAGTCTTTTCCCCCCAAGTAGTGTATGATGCCTTATATCTTTATAGAAATCACGTAGAACGTCGTTTTCTATTGATTGGATTTCAGCTTCAAAGAATTTTTTGATTTCATCTTCTACCTCTTTTTTGAGCTCAGTTGTGACTTTAACGAAGTCCATTGTCGCACCTTTATCAATTTTTTTTGTTTCAGTTTAAATAAGTTTTGAAGATATCTTTTAAAGGCCAATTAATAAATCATTTCAGATGTCAATAAAAGTAACAGATGCGGGCTCCAGTTTCACCGGAAAGCTACCAAAAGGCTGCAAATTATGCATAAAAGGTAAAAAATCAGTTCTTTTTGTTACTGGAGTTTGTCACGTAAACTGTTATTATTGCCCTGTCTCAAATGAAAAAAAAGACAAAGATGTTTCATACATTAACGAAAGAAGGGTAGAAAAAAATACAGATGTCCTAGAAGAGATAAAGGCATGTAGCTCAAAGGGGATTAGTTTTACTGGAGGGGACCCACTTCTAAAAATAAATAGATGCCTTGAATATGCGAAATTAATCAAAGAAGAAAATAATAAACACCATATCCACCTATATACAGGAAGCACTGATAAAACTGCCAATAAACTAGAAATATTAGAAGGATATGTTGATGAAGTTAGATTCCATGTGCAAAATGAAAAAGAAATAGAGGGTCTAAAAAATATTCTTAAAATGAATTTCAATTTTGGTATTGAAATCCCGTCTATCCCAGGAGATTACAAAAGAATGCTCACAATAATTGAATCGGCAGCTTCTTCAAAATTTTCTTTTATTAATCTAAATGAATTTGAATATACTGAAACAAATTGGAACATCCTCTCAGAAAAAGGGTTTGATTTTGATAGTGATACGAGCATGGTAAAAGGTAGCAGAGAATTATCAATGAAATTATTAGAAGAATGTGAAGATCTTCCAATATCTATTCACTTCTGCCCATCTGTTTTAAAAGATGCAATTCAATTAAGAAGGCGGTGGGAAAGGAGGGCAAAAAATACAAAGAAATACTACGAAGAAATTGAAGATTGCCTTATTGTAAAGGGAGAAATTTCAGGGGACACAAAAGAAATAATAAACTATCTAAGGAATGAACTTAATATTTCAAAAAAGATGTATGAAGTTCAGGAGGATAAGGTGTATACCCACTGGGCCATAGCAGAAGAGATATCAGAAGATAAAAAAATATCAAAGAAAGTAAAAGCGGCAATAGTAAAAGAATACCCAATCTATAAAAGATTAGTAGTAGAGTACATTCCTCTTTAAAAATCATTTTTTGGGATACTCGAAGATTTGGGAGATTTTGGTTTTCGTGTCAATGTCCCAATTAATACCCCTAGCTCCATTGTAACGGCACTTAGTAGCACGCCAAACAATATGTAAATTGATGGAGAGATATTTGATTTTGTTGATTCAATTGCTGATTTGGCTAATTGTATCCTGGCTTCAATCTCGGTAACTTTTTCAGTTAAGCCAAGCTGCTGGTAGTCTGTTTTAGCCTGTTCATACTGTTCTAGGGCCTTAGAGTAGTTTTTCTTATCAAAGTATTCGTTTCCTTGGGCATAATACTGTTCGGCTTCTTTAACGAGAGCAGAATCTTTTATTGTGAAGGATATCGACTCTGTCGTGGCTTTCTTATTGCCATATGGGTCAAAATACTCAACTATGACATCAGTCTTATAACTTCCTGTAGAGGCATCACCTTTTGCAGTTACGTTTAGTTTAACGTTTCTTGATTCATTAGATTTCATTAGTCCAATTGAAGATACATCCAACGATGTGGTGAAATTGTTGTTAGAGGGAACACTTAAAGTTATATTGTTGCCGTAGCCGACCCCATAGTTAGATACCTTAAAGGGAATGGTAATGCTTTGTCCCTGCAAAACTTCTTGGGGGTATGAAGATAGTTCTATTTTAAGTGAAGGATATTCTTTAATTACTTTAAACTCTATATCTTTCATTAATAAATAAGGTTTACAACCCTCTCTACAATTTCCAATTTCTCCCTTAATTCTTATAGGGATTTTATAGGTTCCAGGATCTGCATTTGAGGTGGTCTCAATTGATAATCTTATAGACACTTCTTCTTGGATGTTAATACTATGGTCCCCATCTCCCACTACAAACTGCTTTTCCCCATCCACTATCTTGATATAATTTTTAATCTCAGGAGGGATATCGCTAGGATCTATTACAGCTTTCAAATCCCAAAGCATTTCAGAGGTTGTATTCGTCAACTTAAGATCAATTAAAATCTGTTTACCTGGCTCAATTTCCTTAGGATATGTTAATTCTACCTTTGGGTCAGCATCTGCTGCCCCGTATAGAGGTAACAAAATTAAGGATATAAGCAATAATGGTAATGCCTTCTTCATCATGAAAGATAGTATATAATAACTCTTTTAAGCGTTACTCCATATATCAATTCAATGAATAGGCGTTTTTTGTCAGTTTTTACCTGCTTGATGCTAATATGCTCGATAAATTTCGTCCTTGGAGCAGATGAGAAGAAAGAAGTAACCATAATGTTACATCTGTATGAAGAGAGTCAGGAAGAGTACACTATATCGGGCGATATCTATAATTATGAGGTAAGACTAGTTAAAGCCGAAGTTTGTGATAAAGATCTATACATTACTTCTTGTATTAATACTATCGAACTTAATATACTACAAAAAAACAAATACACAAAAGAGGTCATTAAGACTGTTGTTGTGCCAGATATCGTAAAGCTTAGAGATTTTCCTATGAATACGGAATTTGAAGACGTCAAATTTGAAGGTGTTTATGTATTTACGATATATTTTGACCAAGGGGCTGCAAACTTTAAGATTAACTATACAAAAAAAGATATCCTTAGGAGTATGGCCCCGATTTATGCAGGGGAAATGAATGAAGATCCGCTTTCATTATACTTTGGAGAGGGAGAAAATCTTTACTCAATGACCGTAAATAGAAGCGATACTAGACTCATAGTTAACGTTAGGAATGGTCAAGACTCAGAAACGCTGTATGGATTGTCTGATGACATTATTCCTTTCGGCCCTATTATGGTAAAGGTTCTAAATCAGACAAATACAGGGATAAAATTCACTGTGTATTCGAATTCAAATATTAAGGAACTTTCTAAATCAGAAACTTCATTAAGAAAGGGAGAAACTGGAAATATTGGGGGTATGGATTTTACAATTTCTGATACTGCTACACTTTCGGCCACTATAAAAGCGGAAAATCAAGATTACATAATAAAAAAACGCTCTTTGAAAAGTATAGGAAATTATATTTTTGAAGTAAACGATATATCCGGAGATGTCGTCAGTTTAGATATATACCACCACCCTTCGGTAACTTTGGTAGATTATAATCCAAATGTTACACTTACTGTCACGAAAAAATTAGAATCTGAGGAAGGGGATATATTCGAAATACCTTTTACAATTGCAAACATAGGTAAGGCCGGTGCAAATAATCTAACAATAAGTCTACAGAATTCAAGTGCCAATATAATTGAAGGTACTTGGAAAGGTACACTAAATCCTGGAGAAACTAAAGATCTTAAGTTTAAGGCACGGTTTAATAGCGAAGGAGAATATGTACTTGTTTTTAATGTCAACACTGGACAGTCTTCTGAAGGATTTCAAGAAACGGTAAATATCAAATCCAAAGTAAGTGCAGCTTTAAAAGAAGGCCCAATGAATTCTTTAATTTACATCACAAGAGAGTATATTTTCACCCAAGATAGGATAAGGATTCTTCAAAGTTCAATAAATACTTTATTCTACATAGGCATCTTACTATCAACTGGGATAATAATAAATTCGGCAAGGCAAAGGCTTCCTGTTGTAGAAAAGCCTAAAGAAAAACCAAAAGGGAAGGTTATCAAGAGAAAAGAACATCCAAACAAGTCAAGGAAAAATGATATTGCCGTAAGCCAAGAAAGATTAAGGATATCAAAAGAAAGAAAAAATCAAGGAATAAAAAGAGAGAGTGTAAAAAAGAGGGAATAATTATCTCCTTTTTCTTAATGCAATGTATATTGCCCCAAGTAATGTGCCACCGAATATTCCAGCTTCCTCAAATGGAACGTTCTTAGTTTCACTTTTTGGCTGCTCTGTTTCAGGTGGTTTATCTATAACTGTAGTGTTCTCTTCTGGAGGAGTTACTTCCACCTTTTTTTGAAGCATTAGGTATATTTTATTGTCATTAGAGCCTACTAGGATATCCTGCTTGCCATCCTTGTTAATATCAACAATTGAAAAAGTTTCTACCCATCCTTGAGTTTGGAGTTTATAGTCAATTTCTCCAGTGCTGTAGTTAAGTATATAGAGAGTATTATCTTTACATCCTGCAACAAGATAATTGGTACCTTCTTCCTTCATTGCTTCAATTTTAAAGATTCTATCTGGCAAATCAAATCTTTTAAGGAAGACGCCCTTTGAATCGAGGATTATTATCTCCCCTTGTGTGCCCGCAATTATTAGTTCATCCTTTCCATCCTCATTGATGTCAAAGAATGCAGAAGCACTTGATTCAGTTTCTGTCCTAAACTCCCACATCTGAGCTAGATTTCTATTTAATGAATATGCAACTGTACCTTTCCAGTTTTGAGACTCTTCCCTGTACCATCTTGAAACGTGGATAATATTGTTATACCTATCAAGGTATAAATCTCTAAGAATGTGTTTGGTCTCGTAAGATCTAGTAAGTTTTCCAAGGCCATCAAGCATGTACGTATTATCCCAGGATACTGTCATGATTTCATTGATCCCATCTTCATTTAGATCAACGATAAGGGTCCTAAAGTTATACCCCCTAGTCTTGTAATTCCATAACAAGTTAAGTTCCTCGTCAAAAAGATAGACATTTCCATCATCGGCACCGACAAGTGTTTCGTAGGTCCCGTTTGAGTCTACGTCTCCGATATCGAGATCAAGAACTGAACCCAAAATAGGTATAATGGCAATTTCATTTCCGTCTTTATCAAGGAAGTATATCAAAGCATTGAAAATCTCTTTCTTTGAGATAACTCTGTTTTCAGTTCCTAAAATTATTTCATTCTCAGGAGAATCGTAGATGTCCATGACTTTAATCGTTGAAAAAGAGTTATTTGATTCAAGTGTCCAGTTTGTATTTCCCTTGTCGTCAAGACATAAAAATTTTTTACCTGCAGTATAAGCAAGTATCTCATAGTTGCCATCGCCATTGATATCGTTTGCAGTAATCTCTAGGATGTCGAATTCATCCTTGTAAATTGTATTGTTTTCAAATTCTAAAGACATTACAGACGACAATGTCCCCATGGAAAATAGTAAAATAGTTAATATAGATATGATTTTAAAATTCATAATATCACGAAATAAGTTATTTATTCTTTTATTTAAAACTATTGATGAAGATTGGCAAATAAATATTGCCAAAAATATATAGAATATAGAGTATAAATAAATATCCAAAACTTTTTAAGGATTGTTTTTAAAATAAATACAGGTGTAACTATGCCCCAAGATAAGGAAAATAAATTAATCCTACTTTTTGAAGAGATAGATATCGATGATATTCCTTTTGTAGGTGGTAAAAATGCATCTCTTGGCGAGATGATAAGGAACTTAAAAAGCAAGGGGATAAAAATTCCCGAAGGATTTGCTATTACATCTTATGCTTATGATTATTTTATAAAGAATGCTGGAATAGAAAAAAAGATTAAAGAAATATTAAAAGATCTTGATACAAATATATATGAGAATCTTGGAACGAGAGGGGAAAAGATAAGACATGCTATAATAGAAGCTGAATTTCCCGATGAACTAAAAAAAGAAATAATAAAGGCTTATGGGAAGCTAGAAGAAATGTATGGAAAAAATGTGGATGTTGCTGTTAGATCGTCTGCAACTGCTGAGGACCTACCCGATGCTTCATTTGCAGGACAACAAGAAACATTTCTAAATATAACTGGTGCCGATGCACTCATAATGGCTTGTAAGAAATGTTTTGCATCTCTTTTCACTAACAGGGCCATATCATACAGGCATGATAAAGGCTTTGATCATTTTTCTGTTAAGCTTTCAATAGGCGTTCAAAAAATGGCAAGAAGTGACACCGGATCAAGTGGCGTCATATTTACAATCGATACAGAATCAGGATTCAAGGATGTAGTTTTAGTTACTTCAATTTTTGGACTTGGCGAAAATATTGTTCAGGGTACTGTAAATCCAGATGAATTTTATGTCTTTAAACCTACTCTAAAGAAAGGTTACAAATCTATAATAAATAAAAAACTTGGGGCAAAACAGAGGAGAATGATTTATTCTGAAGATCCCAATGAAAGTACAAAGAATATTAGGGTCGATGAAAAGGAAAGAAATAAATTCTCAATTTCTGATGAAGATGTCCTAAAGCTTGCAAGGTGGGCTGTAATAATAGAAGACCACTATTCTAATAAAAAAGGAAAATATACTCCAATGGATATTGAATGGGCAAAGGATGGTAATACTGGGGAGCTTTACATTATACAGGCAAGACCTGAAACTGTCCAGTCTCTAAGAGACGTTAACACCATAAAGACATACATCTTGAAAGAAAAAGGGAAAAAACTCGTAACTGGCCAAGCTGTTGGAGATCTTATTGGTCAGGGAATGGCCCACATTATAAAAACACCTAAGGAGATTTCTCTCTTTAAAGAAGGAGAGATACTTGTAACTGAGATGACAGACCCAGATTGGGAGCCTGTTATGAAGAAGGCAAATGCAATTGTTACAAACAGGGGAGGAAGAACTTGCCATGCCGCCATAGTTTCAAGGGAACTTGGGATACCATGTATTGTGGGAACAGATAACTCAACTGAAGTCTTGTCTGATGGCCAGAAGGTTACAGTAAGCTGTGCTGAAGGAGAAATTGGGGCAGTTTATGACGGTATACTAAAGTACAACGTAGAAGAAATAGACATCCAGAAGCTTCCTGAAACAAGAACTAAAATAATGATGAACGTAGGGATACCAGAAAAAGCATTCTATCAGTCACAAATCCCAAATGATGGTGTTGGATTAGCAAGAGAAGAGTTCATTATTAATTCTTACATAGGTATCCATCCAATGGCTCTTGTAAACTTTGAAGATTTAAGCGAAAAATCAAGGTATGATATGTCAACTGCAGAAGTTGTTAAAGAAATAGAAAATAAAACAGCGGGATATAAAGAAAAAACGCATTTCTATATTGATAAGCTTACATATGGCATCTCAATGATTGGGGCTGCATTTTATCCAAAGGATGTAATTCTTCGTCTAAGTGACTTCAAATCCAATGAGTATGAAAATCTCATAGGTGGTAAATTCTACGAACCAAAAGAAAGCAATCCAATGATCGGCTGGAGAGGTGCTTCAAGGTACTACGATGAAAACTTTAAGCAAGCGTTTGCACTTGAATGTAAAGCCATTAAAAAGGCGAGAGAAGAGATTGGATTAAATAATATCAAAGTAATGGTTCCATTTTGCAGAACACCTGCTGAAGGCAGAAAAGTTGTTAATACTATGAAGGAATTTGGATTAGTGCAACGTGAAAATGGGCTTGAGATCTATGTAATGTGTGAAATACCTTCAAACGTACTTGCTGCAGACGAGTTTTGTGAAATATTCGATGGATTTTCTATAGGTTCAAATGATCTCACCCAACTTACACTTGGGCTTGACAGGGACTCCGAGCTTGTTTCAAGCATCTATGATGAAAGGAACATCGCTGTAAAAAGATTGATTAAGAAGGTAATAGAAGTTGTAAAATCAAAGGGCAAGAAGATAGGTATATGTGGTCAGGCCCCATCAGACTTCCCAGAGTTTGCGTCCTTCTTAGTAGAAAGCGGAATAGATTCTATAAGTTTAAACCCTGACACGGTCATAAAAACTAGACTTAACGTGTGGGAAAAAGAAAAAGAGATGGGGTTCATATAATTAATGTTTGAATCGCTAGTTTCGTCCATCGTGTTGGGTATCACAGCTGGTTTATGTCCATTAAACCTATTTTTTATTATTCCTATTTTCCCAAAAGTTTTAGGTGAACGGGCCCCACTTAATGCCATTTTATTTTCGTTAGGGGTATCAACTGTATTTATACCTCTTGGGCTCATGGGAAATTTCGGATTTTCCTCGATATTTGATTCAGGCAACAAACTAGGATTTCTTTTAGGGGCGATAATATCTATTATTATAGGATTAATCCTCTTAAGAATAATAAGAATTAGTTATATCCTATCGGTAAAAAAAGAGAGAAACTTTTACGGTTCAACTCCATACACATATGGGATTTCTTATGGAATAATCACTATAGCAAGGGCCGCACCTCTTTTGATATCATTAGTTTCAATAGTATCCCTTGAGAAAAACCTATTGATAGTTGTAGCCTCTCTTTTAATTTACTCTTTTTTAGTCGGCGCTCCACTTATTGTCATTTCTTCAGTTTTTGGATTAAAGAAGGTAGAAGATTTTGTTAAGAAGTATTCAAAGTCTTTAGATAGAATAAGCGGGGTAATGCTTATACTAATTGGAATATATTACCTATATTTATTTCTCTATTGATAATGCGAATATATATTATTTTAATATAACTCTTATTATAGAACAAATTTTATAATTTATATTAATTTTTAGTATTATGTCCAAATATAATAGATAAACTTAAATAGGGATATAATAAACTTCAATAGCCGGATAGAAGGTGATGACATTGAACGTTTCAGAAAGATCGTCAACGATAAGTTATGCAATTCGAGACGTAGTTGAATATGCAAGGAAACTAGAATCTAAAGGAGACAATATACTAAAATTAAATATAGGGGACCCATTGAAGTTTGATTTTAAAACTCCAGAACCTATGGTAGATGCCATCATCAACGCGGCTAGAGGAAATTTTAATGGCTATGAAGATTCTCTTGGGAATACTGAACTGCGTAGAGTCATTGCTGAAAGGGAATCTAAAAATAACGGGAAGATATACTTAGAAGATGTTGTTATAACTTCAGGCGTTACTGAAGGTGTAAATTTAGTCTTTGGAGCGACGCTTGAGCCAGGAGACGAAGTTTTAATCCCTGGACCAGGTTACCCAACTTATACAGCATATGCAACATTTTTTGGAGCGACTCCTATTCCTTATAGAACTATCGAAGAGGACAATTGGAACATTGACGTTCAAGATCTCAGATCTAAGATAACAGATAGGACAAAATGCATAGTCATAATAAATCCTAACAACCCGACAGGCGCAACATATTCTAAAAAAAATCTGAAAGAGATACTTGATATTGCAATAGAACATGACCTCTTTATCATATCTGATGAGATTTATGACAGGATTACATTTAACGATTCTTTTGTAAGCCCTGCTTCAATGACAGATGAAGTGCCTATAATGACTTTCAATGGCATTTCAAAGATCTACCTTGCACCGGGGTGGAGAGTCGGTTATATAGCTTTCTACAACTGGGATACACTTTCTGACATAAAAGAGGGGATAATGAAGGAACTTAGGGCAAGGATAGCTGCAAATTCAATATGTCAAGTTGGTGCCATTGAAGCCTATAAGAGTAGTGAAAAATATGTCTTAGAGATGGTTTCAAAATTGAAAGAGAGAAGTGAATTTGCTTACAAGAGATTAAATGAAATACCTGGGATAAGCACTTCAAAGCCAATGGGCGGCCTTTACATATTTCCAAAAGTTGAATTAGAAAATAGGTGGAAGGACGATAAAGAGTTCGTATATGAATTTTTGAAAATGAAAAAAGTTCTTTTGGTCCACGGCAGTGGTTTTTGTCCGACATATGGGAAGGGCCATTTTAGATCAGTTTTTCTACCCCCAATTGACACCATGGAAGAAGCTTTTTCAAGGCTTGAAGAGTTCATGAAACACAAAAATTGATTTTTTAGAGATAATCATTTATATTTTAAATTTCTAATATGAAGTATGAGGGCTACAGACCCCCAAATTCTTGATGCAATTAAGAGAGTCCTAAGAGAGGATATTGTAATCCACTCCCAGAAAGAGTTGTTCGAAAAGGTAAAGCATAAGTTATCCGATAAAGAAGAGATTCAAGTCTCTGCAGAGCGAATAAGGAGAGTTGCAAAAAAATATGGAATACGAATACAAGTCCATTCGAGAAAAGGTAAGGAAGTAAAGAACTGCCCTTTTTGTGGAAAAGAATTACAAGATGTACTCTCTGAAGACCTTTTCGGGAGATCAACAACAGTTGGTAAAGTTTGTAAAAACTGCAAGTTTGAGATAGGCCTTGGTAGAAGCCCTGCAAGGTATATTTTTAGGAGATAGAATCATAACCTAAAGAATCTTCTTTTTTGTGTAGTCTCTTTGATAACTCCTTCTGCCACGCCTTTAAGTAGTCCAATGATAATAGGTCCGTAAAGTAGGCCTATTGGACCAAGCATGTACAATCCCCCAAATAATCCTATAAGAATTATGAAAGGATGTAGTTGTGAGTCTTTTTCACAAAACCTTGGATATATATAAAGGTCGTATAGCAGTCCGAGGACCGCTACCCCATAGATAAGCAGTATGCCCCCTCTAAGATATTCTCCTAAAAAAAGGTAGTAAACTCCCAAGGGTACAAAAACTGTCCAAGGGCCTATAACGGGAAGAAACGAAGCTAGACCTACCAAAAGTCCCAATAGAAATGAGTAAGGTACCCCTAAAAGGGCAAATCCAATAATAGCTAGTAATCCAGTTATCATGGCGCTCATTATGTTTCCGTATATAAGGCCATTAATTACACTTTTTGTAGGTTGAAGTATTTCAAGCATATCTTTGTAATATGAGGGAGGAATTATTTTGTGGATAAAGCCTTCAATTGATTCTCTTTCATCCAAGAAGTAATAAAGGGCGAGGAATAAGATGGCCATGTTCAATAAAGTCAAAGGTAATTGCCCCATTGTTTTTGAGAATAATTCTGATATATTAACTATCTGTGGAAAGGTTTGAGTAATAAATCCATAAAAAGGGGAATCTTCTATGTGTATCCCAAAAATGTTGATAATTGAGATGTAGGAATGGGTTCTTAGTATTTCATTCACAGCGTCAAGTTCAGCTAGCGCCTTATAGAATACATAGAGCAAAGTGACAAGTATTGGGGCAGATATGAAAAGAGTTGTAAATATTGCAGATAGACTTTTCCTTTTTGTTCTATTAAAAATTCTATTGTATACGGGAGAGAAGGTATATGCAAATACAAATCCACCAATAAGGCCGGGAATTATTGGGTATACCAAATAGACCCCCATAAGAAGGATAATTATAGAGATTGTAATCTTGACGTACGCAATTTTATCCATTGTGAAGTATAATTTAATTCTATTTTTAAAAGTTCGGTTAAAAATAAAAAATATAAATTATTTATCAGTCGGTTGGACATTCTTCTTCCCAAGGTCTGATACACTTTTTGAGTCCTTCGCACCACTGGTATCCAGATGCAACAAGACATCCGTGCTCGTCGACATCTCCGCCGATTGTGCATGACTCTTCCCAGGTCCTTATGCACTTGTTTTTGACTTCACACCAAGTATAGCCGGCAGATTCTTTGCATCCGTGTTCATCGACATCTCCCCCGATGCTGCATGTTTCTTCAAAAGGCCTGTAACATTTCTGAGTGTATTCACACCACTGGTATCCTGCTG